>LCEX01000056.1:3675-5081 GCA_000995415.1 Candidatus Gottesmanbacteria bacterium GW2011_GWC1_43_10 | reverse complement strand
GTAATATCATACATATGGACAGTTCACCTCCAGTGTACTGTCCATTTTAGTTGTTAAAGGGCTCTATTTTCAAATGACACTGAGTTTTGAAATGAGTTCTAAGAAGCATAGAAAAAAACATAAGTTACAGGAAAAACTTTGCGAATATCTTTGAGGATATCTGAAAATGGAATATATTTTTTTGGACCAAAAAGCTCATTTTGACCTGCAAAGAGGTTGGTGCCATCGACATAAAGATGAATGATTTTCTTAATATTTTTCTTTTGTTGTTTTTTTGGTTTTTTTCCAAAACGCTCTTCTTTGATCATTTCATTAGTTATATCAATACCGTGCTTTTTTGAAATCGCGAGAATCGCATCAACCATATCAACCTCCGGGATAGGAATATAACCCCATTCGTTGTCCTGAGCTTGATCTGGTAGAAAAAAATGGCTTCCCATACTGCCTTAATCATAACAAACAATTGTCCAAATTGAAAATCTAATGTTTCAAAAGATGGACTAACAAGGCTTTTTGGATATGCAGACGATTTTCAGCTTGTTGAAATACAATCGACTGCACTCCATCTATGACTTCAGAGGTGACTTCATTCCCCCGGTAAGCGGGCAGATCGTGCATAAATAAAGCATTTGGTTTAGCTTGTTGTATCAACTTAGTTGTGACTTGATAGGGCTTGAAAAAGTTTAAGCGTTTGGCTTTCTCCGACTCATCTCCCATACTCACCCAAGTATCGGTATACACAATGTCTGCTTTGTTAACTGCAGCATCTGGATCACTAAGTTGAGTAATGCTGCCACCAGATTTTTTACATAAACTGGCTCCCAATCCAACAACCTCTTCTTTCATCCAAAAGCCTACGGGACAAGCTGTCACCAAATGCATCCCCCACAAGCCTGCTGCCAAACACAAAGAATGGGCGACATTATTTTCTCCATCGCCAATAAAGGCTAGTTTTAAGCCTTTAAGCTCCCTTTTTATTTCCCAAATCGTAAATAAGTCGGCTAAAATTTGGCACGGATGCTCCCAATCGGAAAGCCCGTTGATTACCGGCACCCGGGAGTTTGCAGCCAGTTCACAAATAGTTCTATGGGCAAAAACCCTGGCCATAAGTCCGTCACCCATACGTGAGACTACTTTGGCCACATCACTTACTGATTCACGGACTCCTAAACCAATGTCAGTTGGCGCTAAATATACCCCGTGACCTCCAAGTTGCGTCATCCCAATCTCAAACGATAAGTGTGTGCGTAGACTCGGTTTTTCAAAAATCATGACTAAAGTTTTTCCCATTAAGTCTGAACGGGATTTACCCGCTCTGGTTTCTTTTTTGATTCGTGCAGCAGTCTTAAACAACACCTGCATCTCATTTTTGCTCATGTCTGTGATAGACAAAAAATGTTTCATAT
>LCEX01000056.1:0-3656 GCA_000995415.1 Candidatus Gottesmanbacteria bacterium GW2011_GWC1_43_10 | reverse complement strand
TATACGCTCTTTAATTGTTTCGCGAGCTTCATCTGCAAGCTATACACCTCAATAAATCCGGCACTGGCATTGACATTGAAGTCCAAGCCCTCGGTATTGGTAAAAGACGTATGGCTTAAACCAAAAACTGAATCCATCGCCACCACTTCGGCTTTACCTTTAAATAATTTGACCGTCACCTCTCCTGTGACTTTGAGATTGACGAAATCATTAAAAGCGTTGAGAGCCTGCATCACCGGATCAAACCATTTCGCACCATAACAAAGATAGCCCCATTTGATGTCCATCTCGGTTTTGAGCTGATTTAGTTCCCTGGTGTTTACAAACTGCTCAAGCGCTTTGTGTGCGGTGATAACGACATGCGCTGCCGGCAGCTCATACACTCCGCCGTTTTTGACGCCCACCAACCTGTCTTCAAACATGTGTACGATTCCTACTCCATGCGCTCCAGCAATTTTGTTAAGCTGCATGATTAAAGAGCTTAATTTCATCTCTTTACCATTTAAAGCCACAGGCAAGCCTTTATCAAAAGTTAACTTAACCAATTCCGCCTCATTAGGTGCATTTTGAGCCAAAGTATAGGTGGTCAAAAACTTCTCGACCGGACTAATCACATTTGGCTCTTCAATCTCGCCGCCTTCCCAGGTCATGCCCCACATATTGTCATCTACACTGTAGGGAAAACCTAAGGATGCCGGCACTGGAATTCCATATTTTTGGGCGTACTTGATCTCTTCATTTCTATCCATTCCCCACTCTCTGACTGGTGCGATGATCTTAATATTTGGATTAAGCGTCAAACAATACCCGTCAAGTCTCACCTGATCATTGCCCTTTCCGGTGCAGCCGTGAGCCACCGCGTCAGCTCCTGTTTTTAGGGCATATTTAACTGCATAAGCAGCCAAAACTGCCCTGCCCATCGGCGTTGACAGATGATAGTCGCCTTGATAACTCGCATTGGCTTTGATACCTTTTGAAATATAAACGTCAGCAAAATCGTCTTTGGCATCGACTACCAAAGCTTCTACTGCTCCAAACTTTAAAGCCTTATTTTTAATCGCTTCCAGATCATCTTTTTGTTGACCAATGTCCAAAGTCAAGGTCACCACTTGACACTGGTAATGATCCTGAATCCATTTGAGCATCACACTAGTATCCAATCCGCCTGAATAAAGCAGGAGAACCTTTTTCACTTCCCCCACTTTAGCTTCATAAGATGATACTTTTATATAGTTTGTTGTATTTTTCATGAAATTTCACCCCCTTTCAACACTAACTCCTCCCTGCCGGCCGGCAGGCTAACCTTCGCTCTTTACGAAGAGGAGGAAATTTTCCCTCTCTTGGTAAGAGAGGGTTAGGGTGAGTTAGTATTTAATTAAACTCTTAATTACTTCTTCAAACTCCTTCTTTTCCTTTTCCACTTTATTCATCTCTTTTTTCAGCTGCTTCTCCAACTTGACCAGTCCCAAATTTCCGGTGCTACCGATATGAGTTGAAGTTTTGAGTAACTCATCAATCTCTTCTTTACTCATTTTTTGAATGCTTTTTATATCTTTTCCAATAGTTTGATAGGCTTGCCTAAAAGACATTCCTTGTGCAACTAATTCAAGCGCTTTGTGTGTGGCAAACAACTCCGGTGTCATTGATTGATATAGTTTCTGATAGTTTGGATATAGTCCTTGAACAAGTAAATTGGCAACTTGTAAACTGGATAGCGTAATTTCCAGACTTTCAAATAAGGGCTTTTTGCTATCTTGGAGATCGCGGTTATAGCCTGAAATTAGATTTGAACTTAAACTCACCAAACTCGTGTATTGACCCAAAACCAGATGTACTTTGCTTCTTAAAAGCTCTGCAATGTCTACGTTTTGCTTTTGCGGCATGATCGAGGAACCGGTGCATAAACTGGGATCTACAGTGAAATATTTCAATTCACTGGAAGTGAAAAACAAAATATCTGATGCCAGCTTATTTATGGTTTGTAGTTGTCCTATCAATCCGGAAACAACAGTCGCCTCGATTTTTCCGCGACTATTTTGACAATAAAGCGAATTTTGTTGAATTGAATGGTGATATTGTAATGACGGGTGATGCGAGCCGGGGCGACCCACAGCCGGGGTCCCCATTGTGGGTGGCTGTGGGGCTGGCGAGCAGCAGGACCCGTCATTTTGATGAGTAAATCCCAATAGCTTTGCCGTATACTCACGATCAAGCGCTAGAGGCACACCAAAGCCAGCAGCACTCCCCAACGGCGACTGATTATTTAGCCCGTAAATAATTTCAAATAGCTTGCTGTCATCTGCTAAACTCTCAACAAACGCCGCCGCCCACATGCCTACTGTCATCGGCATTGCCTTTTGCATATGAGTGTATCCGGGGATGGGCACAAATTCGTGCTCCTTGGCAAAATCCAATAAGCTTTTAGCCAGCGCTAACAGCGCCTGCCAAATCTTGAGTAGTTCGTTTTTGGTGAATAATCTCATGGCTGTAAGGACCTGATCATTGCGAGATCTACCGGTGTGGATCTTCTTCCCTACTTCTCCATAGTTGTGAGTTAAGTAATTTTCAATTTTGGTATGCACATCTTCATCCCCTTTGCTTAATGTAAAGCTCCCGCCAGAATTTTTGGCAAGTATTTCCAGCAGTCCTTTTTGCGCAGTGCCAGCTTCCTTCGCCGTCAGTAAACCAATCTTTTTGAGCCCGTAAACATGGGCCAGCGTGCCATAAACATCCCATTCCACCAGTTTTTGATCCAAGACGAGATCGCCCTCTGTTTCAAAGGCTTCAATGGTTTTATTTAGTTGTGTGTCTTTTTGCCAGAGTTTTTTCATATTTTTCTCCTTTTTCATCAAACCCACCTAAGCTTACTTTATGCCTTTATGCCTTAAATCCCAGTACAACGCTTACCTCCATCCACATCCGCCCGATCTTAGCACTCGCCTTACCTACTATTCGTAGCGCGGCTCATGCTGCGATCTTTGGCGGATTATGCATATTTAAGCCTCACTTCGGATCGGCAAAATCTGCATAAAAAAATCCCCTGATCTCCCGTACCCTTAAGAGGGTACGAGGGACCAGGGGACGTTTAAGTGGAGCAAATGATTTACAAAAATCTCAATTCTTCAATTTTTGATCTTTGAATTTTGATTTTTGATTTCGCATGCTCCGCATGCGCGTGGTGCCACCCCAAGACTCGGAAAACAAATAAAAATCCCCCGTAATAGCCTTGACGGAAGGAATGTTTTCCCTCATTTATGAAGCTTACTTATCGTCTTTCGACGGTTTTCTTCAGCTTCTGGCCGGGTACAATTCTGCACCCGGGGAGGTATTATAGTACCTCCCTCCGGAGCTCGATGAGGTTGGTATCGCCAAACGATTTGATAACCTCAATTCTCCTTCAACGCCTCCTGCATTACAGGACTTTATTCAATTATTTATAATTTACTACAGGTCGCGAAATTTGTCAAGGGCAATTGGCGCTGGGGTCAATCGCCCGCGCGTTTAAGTAATCCATCGCCGCTTGGATATCGGTTCTTCCAAAAAAGACACTGTCCCATTTCCACATGGTCAGCCCGTTGGCTCCGTTACACAAGAAATAACCTCCTGCATCTTGAATTTGTTGTTGGGTCATTTCCACTCCTTTGGTGGTTCCACCG
>LCEX01000055.1 GCA_000995415.1 Candidatus Gottesmanbacteria bacterium GW2011_GWC1_43_10 | reverse complement strand
GAGAAGACTTAGGAAGATATGAAAGTTTTGCTTACAATAAGTATAAGGCGCTTAGGCAAGCAGAGGAACCTTACAGCGGTTTGTATTTGGATGAAGAGATCCGTCGCGGGCTGATTGAAAAAAACACTTTGTGGGAGATTGAAAAGATTCTCCGTCGGGTTGAGGAAACATCCGAACTATTTCCGGATACTCCGGCAGCCAGGGCGGCGTCCCAAACGCTTGATCAGGTCAGCGGTTATATCGGCCGGGGCGGCCAATTCCTAAATGATGTTAAAGCTTGGGCTGCAAAACAAAATTGGGCTAGCGAAGAAGACAAACGTCAATATTTGGAGAATATGAAAATTATTCACGGACTGGCTTCGCAAAAAATCAACTACCGCACCAAAGTCCTCGAAGGCTTTGGCTATATGCGCGGAATTGGCGATCCGGAGAAACTGGCGCAGGTGCTGACTGCTTTTGGAGAAAAAGGCGTGGAATACATATTAAATGAAGAGGGTGGATTGGTACAGGTTGCCTATGACAAATTTAATGCGATTTTGGAAGAAATGACGGTTGATGAAAATGGACATAAACGTCGGATTGAAGGCCGGTTGCTTAAGAAAGCGCATGAGCGATTGATCCAACAACTCAGAGACGAAGCGCGTTTATACGATCATACGGTCCAAAAAGATCTGAAACAACAAGGTTTCAAGAACCGGTCGATTAAAACCGAAGCCGGAGAAGAAGTGGGGAATAAGGTGCAAGAGGCAGATATTCAAGCCGCAGCCAGATTGGCAGAATACCTATCAGTGTTGACCCAACGGGAAGCAGTTGCTTATCTCAAAGGTTTGGGTCCTGCAGAGTCCAGCTTTTTCTCGACACTAAGTTCTTTTGCCTCATATGATATCGAACGCTGGTTTTTCCGGAAATGGTTCAATCTGGATCCGGGAAAACGCAGCATTTGGGAAAATGCATGTGAACTGCAGGCCAAACGTCACGGAAGAGATAAATATGTGAATCAGATGATGGGCGAGAAAAAGTGGAATGATCTGGTCATGGACGCTTTTGGGTTTGACGTAAAAGATGGTAAACGGGTGATTGGCGATGTTACCAAAAAAAACATTGAAAAATTTCTTGAGCGTGAGAAGCAGCGGGATATATTTTATGGTTTTTCCCCACGGCAGATGTGGAGTCGTCTGAACACCGGATTTGCCAAGGTTCCAGAACGCAGAATCACTCCAGAACAATTGCACCGGGCGCTGATGATCAAAGAAGGCGCCAAAATTGAAGGCAGGCTTTTGGCCATGTATGATCATTTCTCCAGCGGCTGGCGTCTTAAGACCCATTTGCTACAGCTTGGTGAACTGTTTGGAAAAAGCAATTTAAATCCGGATGGCACATTTGATATGAGAGAAGGATATGGAGATTTATTAGGATTGGGATTACAGATGAAAAGAGATGGCGACCCTTTATACAAGGTGGAAACAGATCAAGAACGTAAAGCGGCGATCGGTAGACTCATAAGGGACAAAAATGGAAATGTCGATTATGGGCAAAGCAAAGGATTGTTGCCAACATTGCATAAAGTCGCCAGAATGCGGCCGCATGCTCTTTTGAACTACCTTGATGAAGGTCAGGACAGAGACGCCGGTAAATGGTTCAAGGATAACAAGCAACCTGAAGTAAAAGACAGATCCAGACTTTATTTTAACCTTCACCAGCGTTTCCTGGCGATTAACTACTTGCTCGGAGAACAAGGTTTACCACCAATAGATTATTTAAAAGGACCCACGGGAGAGCAACAAAGGATTATTGATAAAGTTTGTCAACAACTGAATGTTGCGGCTTCGGATAATATAGGTAAAATGATGAAACCAGCTGAATATACAAAACTAATGCAAGGTATGGCCAAGTTTGCCGAAAAAGATAAGCAATTACTCGCGTTAACTGATGAAAAATACTTTCACATTTATGATCGGACCGAATGGGTAGACGATACCCGTTTGAAAGATTTGGAAAACCCGTACGATCCTGACGGAAATGTATCCAAAAACCTGCCCGGTTTAGACCGTACAAATAAAGAGAAGATGGTGCCTATATCTGAACTCTTTATCACCAAAGGGATGGGGATGGGAGATCCGTTGGTGCGGACATGGAATGATACGGCATTGGGAGTCAAGACAGTCCAAAATGTGTACGACACTCTTACTCCCAACAAAGAAAAATATTTCAGACTGATTCCTGAAATTTACAATGCGATCAAAACCTACAATGGGTCGGATCCGCACGCATCCCGTGCGATATTGGGATTGGCCGGTGGTGTAGGTAGAGCGTTGCATACAGACGGACTATATAATCTTCTTATGGTGGGGGATCTGCCCAGAGGTTCACAAATGAAACGGTTGTTTGGTAATGTCGCAGATTCACTGGATCCCAACGAACTGCATCATTGGCTAGAGCAGCACTGGCCGACACTGGAAGCAGATCTTAAAGAACTGGCTCCGGGTTTGCACCGGGAGATGGTAAAATATATCGGACTTGAATGGGGAGCGGGTGAAGCTTCAATGAAAGTGCCTTTATATTTAGATAGAGTTCGTTTGGTGATGATGTTTGCTGTCTTTTTGATCGCAACTGAAGGTTTTACCGAAACCACCAAAACTTTGGAAGGCGAGTCGAAATAAAACCGGATTATTAGTGGCCGCCGCCTGCTTCCGGAGTTCCCGCCGGAGGTTTGGGTTTGAACATCCCGGCAGTGATACTTTGGATATAATACCCGGTTGACAAAAGCTGCATACCGGTTTGCCACGGAGAGGCCAGTGATTGACCGATCGCCGCTCCCACCGGAAGAGCCGGTTTGGCCTTAATCAGTTCTTTGACGGAATTAGCTAAAGACGGAATCAGTAAAACCATACCCAGACTGATGATACCAGAAGCTGCCGCTCCTACATTTCCGCCCAGTCCCGGCGGAGTCCACAAAGGTTGACTAGTATTACCACCATAGTAAGAGATGATGCTTCCGATGAGTAACATCAAACTGGTAATTGGAAATACTGCCAAGTTGGCGACCAGACTTCTAAACCACGAACCAAAGGCGTCCGAATTGGGTATGGCGCCAAACATGATTTGCAGAGGTCCAAAGATCACAGACAGCAAGATTTGGATATAAGCAGAGATAAGTGTGATCAATATTCTAAAGAAAGCAAACAACAAAGCTAAAATTACTATTAACCAAATTAACGCATTGGAACTACCAACCCAATTGCCGATGCCTCCCCCAATGACCAGGCCTCTTACGCCGCCTAATGCTGCATTACCTATAACTAGGCCCAGGACAGTAGTGATGATGGTAGTAATATTGGTGAAAGTAGCGCCTCCGACCAGATTAACAATACCGGTGACAGCAGGTTTACCAGAGGTAAATACAGCTCCAAACAAATGTGACAACGGCCCTCCAGAATATTGACTGATAGTCGCTTGAAGGTCAATAGACGGGACGCTGGCTTTGAGAACACTGATTGTTAAAAAGATGAGTAAATACATGGCATCAATCAATAGTCCGACGATGGCGTAAGAAAAGAAGATAAGTAATAATGTCACTATGATCCGCGGGAGCGCATTTTGGACTGATATGACAGTACGAGGATCAATTTTCATGCGGAACAAAATCATAAAGCCGATGGCTACCAGAATCAAGCTTAAAAAGCCATAAGCGATATTGCTAAAGGCGCGCCATAGTCCCAATAAGGGGGATAGTCCGGCAAAGCCGATACCTTGAGCATAAGCGGGCTTAACCAGTCCTAACCGTTGACCATAATAAGCTGCGTATTGGTTGGTATCGACCGGCTTTTGCAAATATAAATATGCAATTCCGGCATTCATCATACCTAAAACACTTTTGTTTAGATAGGGGAGTGTATCAGTCTCTTTATCAGAACAACCAATGCCACCGCCATGACAGGTAACCCAATAGGCATCAGAATCTTTGATATTAAAGACATGTACCGGAGAAGTCACTTTTCCAGATTCACTATATTGTCTTAGGGCTGCGCCATTTTCTTCAGGACCCATACTGGTGGCATCTGCCAATACCAGAGTCGAAGTGGTTAGAAGAAAGGATAGGCAAAGTAAAATAGTAAAGACAACTTTTTTCATGCTTTATATATTATGCTGGAACTGCGCTACTGTTGTCAACTTAAAACTGAAAGATTTGGAAAGTAGTTAGACTAGTGATACCGGTAAATACGGCAATCAGCCGTAAAATCAGATACGCGCCAACGATCAGAAAAATCCCCAAGAAGGCGGCAGTAATAGTGCCTTTGGCAGCTTCGGTGGCTTTGGGGTTGCCGGCTGAGAAAAGATAGCGGAAGCCGCCGACGATGAGCATCACAAAAAATATGATTCCGGCAAGAGCTGCCACAATACTTACGACCCGGCCAAATAGTGGTTCGAGACACGAGATTTGGGCCACATCTAGGAACAAACACGGATCTTTAGGATTTTGTCATTGCGAGCGTAGCGAAGCAATCTCATGAGATCGCCGCGGCTACTTCGTAGCCTCGCGATGACGATTTTCTATCGGAAATCTGAACAATTACGAAAAATTTAGCCTGATGGAGTTTTGATGGTGGGGATTTTGACTCCACTGCCGCTTAGGATGTCCACACCCACAAACTGGCCGATAAGGAGCATGATTGCCCAGGCAGCAGCGACGATGATGAGACCCACGATCGCAGCTGTGATTTGATTGCGGGCGGCTTCCATCCCGGCTTTGTCTCCACCTGAGGTGATCCAGCGAATACCGCCGATGATGAGATACAAAAAGGCTAAAATCGCCGACACCAAAAGCAACACACCCACCACGGCTGAAATCACATTGCCGATAGGGAAGGTGGGGACATTGGCCGGAGGCGGAATGGTCAAAGTTTCCGCATACACTGGCGTGGCTAAACCGAGTAAAGTCAAAGTTTCAAGTCCTAGAAGTAATTTTTTCATAAATTTTCCCCCTGAATTTATTAAACCGGTTTTAACTTCGCTTGTCAATATCTTAAATTATACCCATATTATTTGCTAAATGCAACTCTTAGTCTTACCTAATCAAAAAGTGAAGTGAATGAATAGGTCTACCTAATTGAAGGAATGAAGTAAGGGTTTTCAAAGAAAACGCGAACCGTCATACTA
>LCEX01000054.1 GCA_000995415.1 Candidatus Gottesmanbacteria bacterium GW2011_GWC1_43_10 | reverse complement strand
TGGGGCAGAGGTCATAATATTTTTTCCTTTCAGATTAATAGTATGCCCTCTGCTTTTGTTTTTATCAAACTTTTAAGGCTATCATTTCGTAATTCGCATTAATAATTCACTTTCACCTCTTTCCACCTGGGAACCAAAGCTCTGACTCCGGGGATACTTAGGCAACCTTCCCAGTCTTTTTCAATTGCCTGGCTATGAAATAATATCTTCGGGTTGAGGATCGCCGTTGGCGGCATTTCAGGAGCATAAGGATATCTTGGGTTTGGATGAGAGGCCATGATAAATATTTGCCAGCTTTGGTATACCTGTGGAGCTGATATGCCGACACCGTCAACGTCCATGACTGTTGCGATCATATCATCGATAAGTTTTTGAACTTTAATATCAGCGATGTGTTTCACCGGCTTGGCTTTTTGTCTCAATATCGGATGGCCCAAATGAGCAACTTGGAGAAGATTAGACATAATTTCTATCGATTTGTAGATTCACCACACGCAAAAGTGAAACAAAGTACCTATTTAGGCAATTCCAATTCAGTAACTAATTTAAATCCCTTACGTTCATAAAACTTATCAAAGCTAAATATGGCATCTGCCTTGTATTCTTCTGCAACTGCAGCTATTATGCAATCAAACAGTGTATTCTTTTTACTGGTCTCGGGACTGAAGTATTTTAGCGCGTTTCTTAATGTGTTTTGATTGATTTCAGCGACCTGAACGTTTAAATCGGCAAAAACTACAGCAGTACCGTAAGCACTAGCTGTGCTATTTAATACTCTTTGCATATAGGCGTTGGATTCTGCAATTGCAGTCGCAGGATAAATAACTTGAGCGTTCACTTTCGCTAACGACTCAGAGATTGTGGCAGCTGTTTGATGGTGTTTGTCATATGGACTCGCCTGTGCAATGATTGCATCTGCATCGACTATAATTTTTGGAGGGTTATTCATCTTTGTTTCAGTCTTTGCTCCATAAATATTCATCCATTTTCTCGGAACCATCTTTGGGGCCTTTGAGATGATGTTTTTTTCCTATCTCAGCTACCTTGAGTAAGGCTTGCGCGGAGGCAGCCCCTTGATGAGTCACTACGGTAATGCCTTTTTCTAGGGCTTGTCTGATCACTTCGGCTTTACTTCTATTTTGAAGTTTCGCAGTAAGGCTTATTTTTTCGTCCAACTCCTCGGGGATATAGAGATAAGTTTTTAACATAATATCGTTACTTTAACATGTTGTACGACATGTTGTCAAGAGTCGAAATAGATGTACTAAATTCTATAGACAAAATTACTGCTTTTTGCTAAATTGCATCTACCGAATGACCTTTATCCCGCCAGTGTATGAATTCATTGATTTCAAACCCAATAAATACTCCATTACCATTTTCAGTCTCATATGGAATTATTAATATCCAACATTCTGTTTATAAGGACCTTCCGGATTTAATTTCTTTGTTAACAAAAGACAATCTTGATCAGAGAAGACTAGTTGCTGTTTCGAGTGAACATTATCCGTCTATGGGAGAAAAATGGATAAAAGAAGCTTGGGATAAAGTTTTAAATAAATTTCAAACTCATCATTTAGGAAATGGGGAAGTTTTAAAACAACTTTCAAAACAAGCGAAAGGCATTTTGAGTTTTAAACCCATTCCAGCGAAAGGCACACACATCAAAGATCCTTTTAACATGAGACCTGTGGAAGTGGTGTCCATTCACGCTTTGGCCCGAGAACAAATTAAAAATATAATTGTGGCAAAGCGCGAAAACAAAATTATTGGAATGGGAAGACTTTTGGAAGTTGAAGGAAGCGTTGAGATAGTTAGTCTTCTAACAAAGCGAGAATGGAGGGGTAATGGAATTGCTTCAAAAATTATTGATGAACTTCTTGTGAGATCATTTGTGCGGCCAATTTATTCATTTCAAGTTCCAGAAATGATCCCCTTTTATCTTAAGAGATATCGAAAACGCGGCGATGTTAAAGTGATACCTTTTTCAAGATTGCCAACCGCTCTTCAAAGGGATTTGTTCTATATGAATATTTTTTGGGGCCCATATACTATTTTAAGGATTGATTAGTTGTTAACTACTTTATTTTGACGATGACTTTGCCTTGGGGATGACCGGATTGGAGATGTGTGTATGCGTTTTTCATTTGCTCGAGTGGAAACATTCGGTCAATGTGGATTTTGATAACACCAGTATCTACTAGTTCTGCCAAGCGTTTGAGTTGCGGCGAGTCGGTTTTTGTCTGTTGTCTGATAGTTTTGATTCCGAACGTTTTTGCTAATTCTTCATTGACTTGACTTACGAGTAGAATAAGAGTCCCACCTTTTTTTAAAACTTGGTACGATTTATCAGAAACTGACCCGCCAATGGTATCAAGTACCACATCAAAATCTTTGAGTATTTCCGCAAACGCCTGTGTTTTGTAGTCGATGATTTCGTCTGCTCCCAGTCCTTTTACAAAATCTGCGTCTCTGCCTCTTACTGTAGTAGCGACATACGCCCCAAGGTGTTTGGCATACTGGATGGCAAAATGTCCGACTCCTCCGGCACCACCATGGATGAGAATTTTCTGATCCTTTTGTAAATTTGCCTGATCTGCCAGGGCTTCGACAGCGGTAAGTCCGGCGACGGGTAAGGCTGCGGCTTGGGAAAAATCAGCTAGATGCGGCATGGGGGCAATGGTCTCGGCTTTGGCTGTGGCAAATTCAGCAAGAGCTCCGGATCCGCCCTTCAGGGTAATTGCTGAACCAAAAACCTGATCACCCACTTTTAGATCCGATACTCCTTCACCCAGCTCCGTAATAATTCCGGCTAAGTCACCTCCAAAAGTCATGGGAAATTGTAAGGGAATCATCTTTTGATATGCGCCCGAAAGAACTTTAAGATCAAAAGGATTGAGCCCCACAGCATGCACTTCAACCAGAACCTGCCCTTTTTGCGGTACAGGCGTAGAAATATTTTCTTTAAATTCCAAAACTTCAGGTCCACCGTAAGCATTTACTTGTACTGCTTTCATATATTTTATTATACCTTGAATTCCAACAATCACAAATGGTCCTACTTTTCTTTTAAATTACCAGTTTTTGATTCAATTTCTTTTCTGGCGTTGCCGGCGACAGTTCCTCCTTCTTTGGCAACTTTCTTGTTTTCCGGAAAGTTTTTAGGTTGTCTTTTTTGTGAGATTTCGGTTGTGGCTGTTTCTGCAAGCATATTTAAAACTAATTCCAAATTAGTCATATTATCTCTCAGGTTTTCTTTTTTTAAACCTTTGAGACTCTTATATTGCTTTGTTGTTAGTCCGGTCCAAGCTTGAGTGATTTCGTCAGTTAATATCGCAAACTCAAGTCCTTCTTTAACCCCTCGTTTTTCCCATTCATCTGTAAGAAATTTTCGAATTTCAATACTTTTTAGTCGTTGATTAATCCAGTCCTGGCTATAGCCTTTCTGCAAATATGTTTTCAATGCCCGGTTGATTGCGAGTTCAGGATCGGCTGTTTCTTCCAGACGCTCGTAGCCAACACGCGCCAACCAAAGCTTAAATGGTTCAGCATTAGGGGAGGGGATGCTTTGGATAATGCGAAGCATAACCTCTGTGTCTGCTGCATCGGTAAGTCTCATTTTTCCATCAGGCGCTAACATTTTCAAACCGTTACATTTTGTAACGGTTTCACCAGAACCCTCGTCAATAAGTCTCTTTTTAAGAACCCTCCAGTACACTTGAGGGTTACTACTATTTGTTAAAGCAGCAACAACGTCAACCACCGAAAAATACCAAAGTTCTTTCTGGTCATCCCAATGTCTACGGATTTGTTTTCCCTGGAATATGGCTATTTTCTTATCAAGCATATCTCTATACTATCAAATTCTGCTAAACTTTGCCCACCGAATGATGTCTGTGCCTGTCCGCCTTTAGAGGAGTGAAGGTATCTCTAACTTTTAGAGAACTGATGGCATGCAAGTGATCCATCTTAGCCACAGAGATCGCCTTTAAGGTAAATTAACCTGTTCGTTCTCTGCATATTTTTTAGATAATTTTCCTTCTTCGTTTTCGTACTCAATCTCTAAAAACTTTGGTGTTCCTGGCGCTGGATCGCCTGCTAGAGCATTGGTTGCTTGTGTAGTTAGTTTGTCATCAATAATTAAGTCGTTTAGCTTTTGAGTAACATCTGTATCTTTTCCTGGCACTCCATAGGTTGCCTTTATGATTTTAAATTTGTTTGGTATTTGAACTTCTTCAGGATTTTCTGCGGAAGACACTTGCATTGTTTCCATCTCTCGTAAAATCTGATTTTGAGAATATTCTTCGTCTTTTTTCTTGCTCCAAGCAAAAATGCCCGCCATAATTCCAATAGTTGCGGTTACAAAGGTGGCTGTTAACAAATGATTCTTATATAGGTATGTTTTTTCACCAAGAACCGTCAACCAAGTAAGAAAAATCGCTAGTGAAGCGGAAAAACCAGCAGAACTAATGTTTGCCCAAATAGAAAATTTTGAAGTGGAATTGGAAATCATTCTTTTTAAACGATCCCAATCAACCATATCAACAGGAAAAGCAGTCCTCTTTTTTAGAACACTTAATTGCATCTCTTGTGAGAAGCTTATTTTGTCATCACTTTTGCTCATTTTCTTTTCCCTGATTCAATATTCCAAGGGTCAATGCATTAAAAAATATTGTTTGACCACATTTTTTGCATGTAACGGGGATGACGGGCAAGATAGCTGATTGTCCACCTATAACTAAATTCCCACCATGAAATTCTCTCATTTCAAAGATATTTTCAGAAGCAATCCACTCTTTACCTCCACAGCTTTGGCAAGACGCTTTACTCAAATGCGACAGCTTTTTAGCTAAAATATTTTTTTGTTCAGCTGTTAATTTGAAATCACTCATATAAGTTGTATTATATCAAAAATTGGATTTGAGGTTCGATTCTCGTTACCCGTATTTTTCACTCCCAGGCTAAATCTCAAAAAAACAAAAAACCTGGTTTGAACCAGGTTTTCAAGATTAAGTTTATGTATTTTTTTGAAAATATTCCTTTAGTTTAGTTCTACCAGCTCCACTTTTCCACCAAATTTCTCTTTTTCTGGCTTCAGATAAGGTTGTAAATTCCTCTACAAACAGAACTTTAAATGGAATTCTGTGTTTAGTTGACTTTACTTGTCCAGAATGATGTTGTTTTAGTCGTCGGACAAAGTTATCTGTTGAGCCAACATACGTTCTTCCATCAGACAAACTCTGAAGAACATAAGTAATTCCACTCATATTAGAGAATATTACGAGCGGGCCGCCTTCGGCGAGCCTCGCTCAAGCGCCTTTGGCGACTTGAGCTGGATACCGTAATTGGCTCGAACTTATTTAGCCTGGATGACTATATCAAACAATATCTACTTCAACCAGATTTACCGTTTATTTCTTTTATCAAAATCGGCTTACGGTACTACATTACTCCTGAGTTAATTCTACAACTGACTGAATTTAAAAACCATCTCAAGACTGTTGATTTATGTTTGTTTATGGAGGTCTTCGGGAAATTGAAATTAAATCGCCGAAAGTAACACTTAGGCTATTTTTTTCCAACGTTTGAATGCAGCAATATCTATTTTAGATAAGTTAAACCACTCACCCCTTTTATGTTTTGAACTAAACCTCTCATGCCAATATTTTTCAACACCATTCATGTCATCAGTTTTAATCTCATGTATTAACTCAAACGGTTCTGAGCCTAAAAGGGAAATGTCTTCTCGACGACGGTTTGGATTTTTTGATTTACCAATTTTATAGCTCCCATGTTGTTTTCCAAGATACACATACCCAGTTAATGCGTTTTTATCCTCTAAAGAAAGTCTATCTCCAGATTTATTGATAATTGAGTTACATATACTTACGACATCTTTATATCCGTGCTTATCGCTAACGTGATTTAGGATTGTTTTTGCTAGCTCACCAGTTAAACCTAGTTTACTATAAAAAGTTGTTGAATCTGGAAAATTAGGATCGTTGTGATGTTTAACATCCAATATGCCTCTTGTTGGCCACTTTCCTTTTTCTCGGATAACTTTGATAAACATGTTGCATAATTGTGTATGACTGTATTTAGTTTTATCGAATTTATTGGGAGTCAATCCTGCTTCTAGAACAAGTTCCCCATAGTTAGACCAGTATCGTCTTCTATCCATTATTCCAATATCTGTATTCTCAAACAGAACTTTTTCACTTGGAGTTTTACCGCCATTTTCTCTAGCAAAATTTTGGAGTTCCTTAATTATCTCTTGCTTAGTCAGCATATACCTATATTTTATATCTTCAGTCAGAAAAAGGCGAACCGAATTGATATACTATGGCTACCGAATGATCTCTGTGGTGAAGGTACCTTACTTTTAGGGAACTGATGGCACAAATGTGATCCATCTTAGCCACAGGGATCGATTTTGGGAGTTCATATGGCTGAAAAGATATTCGAAGAAGACCACAAAGGATACAAAAATTTATTTTTGCAGATATTTCAACTGAAAAATTTTCTAGTCTGTGTGGGTGGCGGAGCAGTCTTTGTTCCTTTGTATGCTGATCAAGCAACATGGCCGAGAGTTTTGCCAATATTTTATTTATGGGGAACATTTGTTGCCATTTGGTTTGTTCTTGTTTTACTTATTTATAAAGGTGAATTAGAAAATAGATTGTTAGGTTATTTGATGTCACTGCTTGAAAAAATAATTCCAGTAGCGTTTGTCGTTTTTGCTCTTTACTTAATATTAGTTCCCCTCGAATATAAAGATATAATTGGGGTTTCAATTTTATTTATCTTCACTATCTTTAGGTTTAGAAATAACAATAAGATTGATATCGCACAAAAATCAGACAAATCAGATTTGCATTCAAACTTCGAGGGGTGGGTGGCTACTGAAACCAATAATGAGCAAGGTACAAATTTCAAAGAAATTAATTTGAATGGAAAACCGATTAAAAAACTTGAGTTCCGTATTAAACCTTTAACTCCTTTTTGGAGGGCAGGGTTTAAGCTAACCGATCCCAATGGTTCAATTCTTCCTCTTAGAACAAAAAATAGCCTTTTATTCCATGTTGGGTCATGGGAAACAAGAGACAAATTTGGTGCAACAGGATATCGAGATGGCGAGTGGGATAAAAACTTAAACAAAACTATTAATTTTAAAAATAGTGACTATATAACCATTAAATTTCAAGTCAAGTCAAAAAACTTTATAGAGTGCTATATCAACGGCAAACTTGAATACAAACCAACAGAAATAATAAATCCCCGCATTTTGGAAAAAGTGTTTCTTGTGGCTTGGGGGGACGGAAATCCTTATAGAGTTGAATTTGATAAGATTTCATACTCTATAAAGTAAATTTTAACTAGGTTCAATTCCCGTTACCAGTACTATAACTTTCCAGGCTAAGTCAATTTCCGTAAAAAATGAGGCTCGAACTTGAGGAAAGATTGATTACTTGGGGAAAAAGGAATGAAGTTGGTTTTCATTCCCATATGGAGCCTATCTACAACCAAGCTCGAACCTATTTTATCAAGAACTCCTGAAAACCGAAAGTGGCGGCAAGGGAAAGGGGTAAAGGGGAAAAGGAATTGCCGTCACCCCGCGCTGTGTTGTTAAAAAGGTAGCGCTCCGGCCTAATCGGCCGTCGCGCAAAATCTATCATAGCCTCGCTTCGCTCGGCATTATGGTACCGTTCCAGCTCACTTCGCTTCGCTCAGTGTAAACGCCCCGCTTCGCGGGGCTCGCAGGGCGCAAGAAAGGGGAAAAGAAAACAGAAAAACACTCCCGAAGAAAAGTCATCCAGATTCCGTAGCACCCACCCACCCAGCTCAAAGTGGAGGGCA
>LCEX01000053.1 GCA_000995415.1 Candidatus Gottesmanbacteria bacterium GW2011_GWC1_43_10 | reverse complement strand
CGGAGGCTGTACCACCGCTCTTCTTACCTCACTCGGCCTAGACTGGGACTTGGGCTATACTACCTACAATGGTTGGTTTAGTACCCGGGGAGGCAGTACTCACTCCAATAATAGTCTCAGTCTCAAAGTCCCCACCAACCAATACTTCCTAACCTCTGAAGAAGCTGGTCTCAATGCCGGAATCGTCAGTTATGTCACCAGTGCCGACTTTGGTAACCTCTCCCCTTTACCCCCCAATGCCTTCTTGGCAGGTAAGTCCGGCACCACTGCTAATATTTATCCTGCTTCCTACTATGATTACTACCGCAGTAAGTTTAGTAACAAGACGCCTCTAACCGGGCCGGTCACCTGGTTAACTAAACCAGATACGACCGGAAGCAGTCTGACTAATCCCAAAGTCTATGACATCACCGGCGGGAATCTACTTATCACCGGTAACACCGGTTGGACCATAAATAGCGGAGAGAGCTTGGTAGTATTTGTCGATAGTTCATTAACCCTCGATTTATTCGTAAACCAGAAAATCCTAGTAACAGATGGTGGTTTCCTAGCTTTCATCACTAAAGGCGCTATTAGCATTACCCAGAATCCCGGTTACAATCCACCTCTGACTGTATCCCAACCCACTCCCAATCGCTTCACCCATCCCAACCTCGCCGGAGTCTTTATCAGTAATAGTACCTTCACTACTGAAGGCAATGTCGGGATAGATAACCAACTCATCGCAGCTGGGACCTATGTCGCCCAAAGCTTTTTATTTAAACGTGATCTTAATGACTACAACTCTTCTCATCCCGGAGAACTCTTCATCTACCGGCCTGACCTCTGGCGCAACGCTCCCCGGGCTCTCAAAGAACTACCCATCAACTGGCAAGAAGTAGCACCGTGAGAGTTAGAGAGTTAAAAGTTTCGGCCAAAGGCCGATCAGCCTCTGGCTGACGAAGATCGAAGATATTTTAAGAAGTGAGAATTACGGACTTTCCAAACAGGTCCTTAGAGGATGTAAGTGATGATCCAATTTTTTTGAAAGCTTCTAACCTGATTTCTTCCCCACTGACGAGAGTAAATAAATCGTATATAATAATCACGATGCTAATATAGCTTGACTACGAAATGACAATTTAATTTCGTAACTCAAGCTAATATAGTTCGTATGTGTTAGTATACCGATTGCATTTGAAAATGCAGTGAGTATATACACGATCACCTTATTAGAGCAAGATTTTTTTACAAAAAATCCTGCAAACTCAAAGAAGATCGGTATATATAAGCGTCGTTTTATGGCCAAAATACTTTTTGTTGAAGATGACCCGTTGATTGTCAAAATCTACACCACCAGACTAAAGGCGGATGGTTATGAGGTGTTTTCCGCAGACAATGGTGAAGCGGGGCTAAAACTTGCGGAAGAAAATCTACCGGATTTGATAGTTCTCGATATCATGATGCCGAAGATGGATGGGTTTGCGGTTCTTGAAAGACTACGGGCCCACCCGCAAATGCAGAAAACACCGATCATTTTGTATTCTAATCTGGCGCATGAAGATGAAATCACGCGGGCCAAAACTTTGGGCGCGACCGAGTTTATAGTCAAAGCCAATTTGTCGCCAACAGAAATGGTAGAGAAGATAAAACAATACTTACAGAAATAATCAAATAAATACCAATTATCCAATAAATACCAATTTCAAATAATTGGATAATTTGAGAATTTGATAATTGGTGAATTGGAAATTATTGTATGATTACTCCTGCCCAACTGCGTGAAGTCATTCTTAAATCCGGGTTTGTTTCACCCGCCGACTTCGACGCGGCAACTAAAACCAGTGAGGAATTGGGCAAAGGATTGACCGATGTTTTGGCTTACCAAGGTCTCATTAGTGAAGATATTTTGGGCAAGTTGGTAGCTGATTATTACCACGTGTCTTATATCAATCTCCACAATAAAATCATCCCAAGTCAGGTACTTACACTCATCCCCGAAGAAGCAGCCAGTACTTTCCGGATGCTTCCCTTTAAACTCGAAGGCAGCGAAATTTCGCTCGCAATGGAAGACCCCGAGGATCTGGAAGGACGCGAATTCGTCAAACGTAAAACCGGCCGGCGCGTCAAAATATTCTATATATCCACCGCTGATTTGTCAGAAGCTTTGGGTCAATACAAACGCAATATCAAAGAGATTTTCCAAAAGATCATTGATGAAAATGTCGAAAAGTCCGAAGTCAAAAAAGAAAAAGATCTGGTCAAAATGGCAGCCGACCTGCCGGTGATCAAGATTTTGGATACGATTTTGGAGTTTGCCTCAGCGGAAGGCGCCTCCGATGTCCATTTTGAAGCTTTGGAGAGCAAATTTTTAGTCCGGTTCCGGATCGATGGGGCACTGCGAGATATCTTGACTTTGCCCAAAAATATGCATCCGGCGATCGCGGCCCGGATCAAAATCCTATCCCAACTTAAGATTGACGAACACAGGATCCCGCAAGACGGCCGGTTCAAATTTAAATTAAAAGACAACTTTATTGCGCTTCGGGTGTCTATCTTACCGGCATTCTTTGGTGAAAATGTGGTCCTTAGGATCTTACCTGAATCGGCCCGGCCGCTATCATTTGAAGAACTGGGAGTGACGGGACACAACCTGGAGCTAGTTAAAACCAATATCAGAAAACCGCATGGCATGATCTTGGTTACCGGCCCTACGGGCTCGGGAAAAACGACGACGCTTTATAGCATCTTAAACATATTAAATACCACCGAAGTCAAAATCTGTACTATCGAAGACCCGGTCGAATACGGTATCACCCGCGTCAACCAGATTCAGATAAATCCGGCGGCGGGGCTGACATTTGGGGCCGGTTTAAGATCGCTTTTGCGACATGATCCGGATATCGTGATGGTCGGGGAAATCCGGGATCAGGAAACGGCGGAGATGGCTATCCATTCGGCTCTGACCGGGCATCTGGTTTTATCGACCCTGCATACCAATGATGCGGCCGGGGCGATCCCTAGGTTTTTGGATATGGGGGCAGAGGGATTTTTGGTGGCTTCGACAGTCAATCTGGTAATTGCCCAAAGATTGGTGCGTAAAATTTGTCATGCTTGTATCGGAGAATACAAACCCAGCGCAGAAGTCCTGGCATATTTGGCTAAGTTTACGGACGCAAAAGAACTATCCCAAACTTTTTATCGCGGAAAGGGGTGTTCGGAGTGCGGTAACCGCGGGTATAAAGGCCGGGTGGGGATTTATGAGGCCCTGGAAATCAATGACGAAATCCGTAAACTAGTGATTGAAAGAGTGAGTGCCGAGGAGATAAAGGCGGCTGCCATCAAAAATGGCATGGTGCCACTTATCCGCGATGGCATAAATAAGGCGAGTGGTGGGATCACGACTATCGAAGAAGCCTTGCGGGTGATGCGGGAATAGTCCCGGCAATCTTATCTTTAAACAGATGGACAAAGTAAATCAGTGAAGGTTTGAGAATTTTTCATTATTTATTTCTACTTTCTGGGCATGCCCCAAGAAAGTAGACAAAGAAAGGCAGTCCGTGAAGGTTTTTGTATTTTTCTAACTTCGGACAGTCAGGGGGATCCCTCGGTTCATCCGCTACGCGGAGAACCGTCTCCCCACTTTTGCCACTTAGTAAGAAAAATTAACAAAAACGCTTCAAGGACTAAATTCTTTTGGCAAATCTGACTTACAAAGCATTGGATGCCAATAAACAAGTGACTATGGGTAGTCTGACGGCCAAAAACCGGCAGGAGGCAGCCCAAATCCTCACTAAGCGCGGCCTGTCACCGCTCGTGATTTCCGAAATCCCGGAACGAAGTACAGTCAAAGGTTCATTGCCCCAAATCGATCGGATCACCTTTTGTCGATATTTGGCGACGATGTTGGCTTCGGGATTGTCCTTGTCAGAGGGGATAGATGTGCTTCGGGAAGAAACCAAACAGCCCATGATGCGGCGAATTTTGGGCGATATGAGCTATAGTCTAGAACAAGGCCAGCAACTATCGAGTGTATTTGAGCGCTATCCAAATGTGTTTGAGCCATATTTCTTGACCCTAGTTCGGGCCGGGGAAGTCAGCGGCAAACTGGCCGACATCTTCAAATATCTGGAGAATGAACTGCGTAGCGAATACAGCCTCAAAGCCCACATCCAAGGCGCTTTACTTTATCCCGGGGTAGTATTTACGGCCATGCTGGGTCTTGGGATGATCATGTTTTTCTTTGTTTTGCCCCAAATCGGCAAAGTGTTTTTAAATTTGCGAATTCAACTGCCGCTTTTTACAAAACTATTATTTACCTTTAGTATCGCTTTATCCAAGCAGTTTATTCCGATCACGTTGGGTTTGATCATTGGTGCAATCGGCGCATTTTTTGCCTTGAAACGCCGGGTGGTCAAAGATGCTTTGTTGCGACTTATCCGGCCGATTCCGCTGATCAGTAATCTGATCAAGAAGGTGGATCTGGCCCGTTTTAACAGAATTTTTTCCACACTTCTTAAAAGTGCGGTGCCGATCACGGAGGCACTTGAAATTTCGCTAAGTTCCCTCGGTTGGTATGAGTTTCGCAAACTAGCCAAAGTTTTCCCCCAGGAGATCCGCAAAGGCAAGTCGCTATCCCAAACCGTCAAGGAATACCGTATTTTCCCGACTCTGGAGCTGCAAATGATCGCCGCCGGAGAAAAAACCGGCACTTTGGATGTGACTTTGGCAGATCTAGCTACCTTTTACGAAGAGGAAGTGGAAGAGGAACTCAAAAACCTGACCCAAATCATTGAACCGTTACTCATGTTGCTAGTTGGTATCGGAGTCGGAGTCATGATCATCTCCATCATCGGACCCATTTATAGTGTGGTGGGTAATTTCCAACAAGCAGCCGGGCCTCCCAGGTAAGTAGCTTAGTTGTTTAGAAAATTTACCCCAGTACCAGAAAGCCCCCGACTTCAGTCTGGGGATGAATGGCATTTTGGGCTTTCGGTACGGGGTTTCGCCTCCGGTACCAAACGAGAAGCCGCGGACTTTAGTCCGCGGAGGCTCACTTCTCTTCCCAGGAAATGAATTCATATTCACCTTGATCCGGAAAATAAGGCGGCGGATTCAAATACAAATTGGAGTCATAAGTGATGGTACGCGTTCTGAAACCTGAAGTGGGACCGGTGCCAAAATTCCAATACGATTTTTGATTGCTGATGACCGAACCGTAAATAGTCAAACTATTGCGCACAGCACTCGAATAATTACTGCAGCCGGTGACTTTGTAATTATGTCGGATGATCCGGCCGTTTTGGGCTAGAAGAGCTGCATCAATCGCAAAATCATTGGGAACGTTTAGGCCGTAGTAAATATTATTTTGAGCAAATAAACCCAGGGATGAATGACCATCTTTGGCAATATAAGTAAGATTATTGGGAATCCAGATATTCATTTTGTTGACATCA
>LCEX01000052.1:563-6120 GCA_000995415.1 Candidatus Gottesmanbacteria bacterium GW2011_GWC1_43_10 | reverse complement strand
CGAAGGGCCAATGGCCCTGTGGCGATCCCCGATCTAGTCGGGGATTGCTTCGCTACGCTCGCAATGACAAAATAATAGCGGAAGTCTGAACTGTTACGATCAAGCGGCTAAATTAAAGATTGTTGATCCAGCGTAGAACGAAACTTGCATCCATGGAGTTGACTTTGGCATCTTGCGGTTGGTATAGGGTATCAGTTGGGTGGAGATAGTTGGTCACCAGTAGCCGTAAATCAGCCAGAGAATAAGTGGTACGGACAGTGATCGGGATAGATCCGGTGATGGTTTGACCATTATTCGTGGCTATGACATAAAGTTCACCATTGCCCACGTTCAGAGGCACAAAACTGGCAAGATCGTCTTTGATCCCGATCAAGGTCCCCACATCGTTAGTTGAGCTAATGCCCCATTGATAAGTCACCCCAGACCAGACAGGCTGGTGATTTTCATCATAAAGCAAGGCTGACAAACCAACTGGTGGGTTAGTCAACAAAATATCAATACTCGGAGGTTGGATGGCGACTGACATTTGTGGAGATGGAGTCGGGGTTTGAGCAGAAACGGGGATTGGAGTGATGGGAAAGACAGCAAAAAAGCCTAGCCAGAGAATTAGAAGGGATATTGAAAATAGGCGCATGGTTTTATTTTAGAGCCAGTTTAAGTAATTAGTCAACACGTCATATACCGATTGCATTTAAAAATGCATCGCGTATGCCGATATATTTCATAATCGAGCATCCACGATGTAATCGGGATATACTCGATCACCTTATTATAGCAAGATTTTTTTCCAAAAAATCTTGCAAATTCAAAGAAGATCGGTATAACTATCGAGTAATTGATGACTCGTTTGTTGGTTAATAACCCAAGCAATCGACCAATGGATCAACTAGAGTGCGAGGCCAAAGTTACCTAGATTAGCCTTAGACACTAATACCCTATAAAAATAATAGTTTTGTTTGTCAATCGTCTGCTTGCGGACATTGATAGCACATGTTAGATTAGGCCCGTGGAATTACCGCCGACTTCACTTGTTCCCTCTATAGTTGAACTTATTTCTTTTTGGGAAAAGAACTGGCCTCATATCTGGTGGTTTCCAAATTGGTATTTGGGAGTGCCGTTTCGTTTTGTCAGTGGGCCGGTGGTACCAGTCTTGGTGTTATTATTTCGAAGTTTGACCGGGTGGGCGGTTGCGACAAGTTATTTAGCGTTAATTGGGATGACATGGTTGATCGGGGGAATCGGAGTAAAGCTACTAGTAAAAGAGTTGGGAGGCGCCAAGCGCCAACAGTGGTGGTCAATGGTTTTATTTTGGTTGCTGCCAGGAAGTTTTTTTTTGCTTCAATTTGGCAATGGTTTACATCATATTTCCACTGCGCTTTTGCCGTGGGTGTTTTATTTTTGGTGGAAATACTTAAAACTAACTCACCCTAACCCTCTCTTACGAATAGAGGGAAATTCGCTCGGTAATGAGTTCAGGTTCCCCCTCTTTGTAAGAGGGGGACAGGGGGCGTTGCTAAATGAAGCATGGTTAATCTTTACTACTCTGGGAGTAACTCTTCTTCTTCTCATCAACTCCGCCGCCATTTTGCCACTAGTGATTGGGCTCACTGCCTTAATTTTATTAAAAAGTAAAACTGAATGGTTAGCAGGTTTTATTAAAGGCATATTAATTATTCTGACAGCCGTTTCACTAGCCACAATTTGGTACACACCCAGGTTTTGGTGGATCATTTTGGGAAATCCGTCGTTTGGGGGAAAACCATTATCCAACGTTATTCCATACATATTACAACTTGCCCAAGCTTTTGTCCCCATAGTATTGGGTGTGTGGTTTGTTCAGAAAAGATATAGATTGATACAAAAATTGACACGGTTTGGAGTATTTTTTGGGGGAAGCTTTTTGTTTCTTACGTTGGTTCGTTTTGCATCCGATCCGGATTTTTGGATGGATTGGGTGGGCTATGGTTTGGAATTACAATTGGCAGCGGCATTGCTTTTTCCCCTTGTCATCCTGAATTTATTTCAGGATCATAAATCGATACGTATTGTTACATTTTTCATCATATTGATGTTGACAATAGGAGAGGGAGTTGGGGTTTATACGACGTATATGTCTTATAAGTCGTATACGTCGTATAAACAAAGAATAGTCGAGTTGGTGGGGGGAAGTGTGAGTCAAAACGACCGTATTTTTCTTACTGGCAGTGGAGTGTTTTGGTTGGGAGAGTTTGCTCGCGGGCAAAATTTGCTCGATCCGCAACTCGATCGGGATGGAACTCTAGTTAATCATAAGGGCATAGTCCCTCCTCGAATGCGATCTTCGCAAATTTCGCCCGCTTCGCCTAGGTTTTTTGAAGTTGGTTTACTTCAAGTCCGCGGCGGCAGAGATGAAGTTTCCACACATCAAACCTGGGCGATGGGTAGTTACAATATCCGAGAAGGCGAGAAAGTTGAGTTACTGAAAGATTGGTTAGCTGTTTTTGGCGTCTCGACGCTGCTTTATCAAAATGAAACCAGCGTTGAATATTTTAAAGACTATAAAAACCGGCAGAGGTTTGCGGATATGACCTGTTATTTGACTTGTGAAAAGCCAGATGTGATTTATAAGTTTCCGAACTCAATTGCACGGCTAGCCCAAAAAGAACTTCTGCAAGTTTCTCCACCCAAAGCCGGCAATGATGAATCTACCTTGGCTACTTATACATTCAAGTTGGGCGAGCCACTTGAATTTGCCTATATTAAGCCAAATCAGATGATTATTTCCGGTGAGACCAAGGAAAATGAAGTCATTTCATTGGCTGTTGCTTTTGATCCACATTGGAAATTGACCACAGGCAGTGGAGTAGTGAATTCAGATAATTTTGGCAACTTGGTCATTACACCAAGCCAAAATGAAAATGAATGGTCGCTCACGTATCAGGAAAATTGGTCAAGCTGGATGCCGGGGATAGTTTTGAGTCTAATTAGTCTTGCGTTCCTGACGCAAACCAAGCGGATGGTTGAGCTTCTTGAACGTAAAACCCCAGCTATTGGAGTTATAGGCAAAAATGAAGAAGATGAATATTAACCAGTCTAAGTGTTAAAGTAATATCATATGTCCCAATTGCCTTTGAGGCCGTTTAGCCGCCACCAATTTTCTTTTAAACGCGAGACGTTTATTTGGCTTTTTTTGCTTCTGATCCTGATGTTAGTATTCATGCCGCTTGTAAACACATTTAATGATCTTCTGGCGCGTTTTATTATCAGTCTTGATGCCTATAAATATATTCGTGATTTTGTAGTGCCTCTTGAGGCCCGAATGGTAGGAGTACTCCTACTACCATTTGGGTTTGCTCCGCGAATCGTAGGAGAGTACCTGGCGATAGGGAAGAAAGAGCCACTACTGATTGAAATTGCCTGGAATTGCATCGGTTGGCAATCTTTAGTGCTTTTTTTACTCACGGTAGTCATAGTTTTACAAGGTGATCGTTATTCACTTCTTTCAAAAATCAAAGCCCTAATTATCGGTTTATTGGGAACATTTTTGCTAAATATTCTTAGGATCACAGTTCTGGCTATTTTGGCATACTATTTTTCCCAATCTGTGGCTCTGATTTTTCATGACTACGGATCAAATCTTTCCATCATCGCTTGGTTATTCGTCTTTTGGTGGTTCGCTCACGAATTCGTCCTGGAAGATAAGAAAGAGATTATTCAAGAAAAAGATTAAGTAAGGCGTAAATAAAAACCTTTTGTTATCCCTATTCCAAACCCTTAATTACCCTTAAAAGAGCAACTCCTACCTTTGAAATCTTTATGGAGCTCATAAATAAAACTGATTGGCACCTCAGACGGCTAGTTGAGTCTCTGGAAACCAAGCTCGACACCGATCAAAAGTATTATCAAGTGTAAAAGATGAGAGTAAAGCAGAAATTCAAAGCTAATAATATCCTCTAGTAATTATATTATCCTATATCATTTCCACTATATAAAGTTTTGGCAGCGCGAACTTTTATCCCATAACTTATTTTAGCTTCAAAAAGGGGACAGGATTTGTAGTACAGGACGTTCTTTTCTTAAACCAGCTTCAATTTTGATGTATCTTATAATCCTCTTGACAACTGTTCCCATGGTTGGTAACAATATTATCAGGGTATCGGGTCTAACGAAGAGGTTTAGTGAGAAAAGAATGAGAAAATCCGTTGAATTTAAAAGAAAAGTAGTTTTTGCCGTCACCAAAGACAAGCGGACTGTAGCAAGTGTGGCTCACGAATTTGGGATCGCGCGGAAGACGGTTTACCAGTGGCTTAAACGACTTGATGGTGCTCGGGGTCGGGCCAAATCCACGGCTTTAGACAACCATTATATAAAAGGTAATCGGCATCCGCGGGCATACCGTTTTGCCCACAGGCACAAGTTGTTGCGGTTAATTACCAGCGATCCCGAACTTAGCATCACTAATTTAGCCCGGAGGTTACGTATCGGTCGACACGCCACAGTTGCATCACTTCAAGAACTCAAGTTGTCGACTCGGCTCGAGCGCGAGAATTTTGCGCGCCTCTACAATGGCCCAGGAAGGCTGCATTTGGATATCAAAGGCCAGATAGTCAGGGCGGTTTTGGATGAAGGTAAATCTATTGCGGAAGTAGCCCGAGAGTTTAAAGTTGCACGCAAAACCATACATGTTTGGATCAAGCGTTATCAAGCGGATAAAAGATTATCCGAAAAATATGTCGTTGGTTTAGCCCATCCCAAAGCTTTATCACCTGATATGCGAAATAAAATTCTGGCCGCAGTTATAAAAAATCCCCAGGCCTCAATTCATAAATTGGCCAGAAATTTGTCTATTTCTAGTCACGGCGTGTGGAATATTTTGAAAATACACAATTTGACCCATGCACCGGCCCGTTTAGCTTTTGCACAAAAAGAGATGCAGGACTTTACTCTGCCAAATCTCCTCAAAACAGACCGCGTGCGCTCGGTTTGGGAGACATTTACACCAAATTTGGCTCCGGCCCCGCCACCCAGCTCAATTGAACAATTTTCTTCGACTAGTCCTCAGAACCTTCCGCCAATTAGCACACTAAATTTACTCAAATTAATAATAAAAGCTTCCATATCGACATTTATTAGTTTACTAAAACTTCCATCACAGTTGCCGCGGTGGTGGATGTCATTTTTGGCTGCTTTTATTATACCGGTGATCATCTCCGGGGTTTTACTTTCCGGAGTAAATTATCTGAGTCTTATCTTGCAAGCTCCGACGGTGACAGTTGGCATTGGGTATCTGTTTGCTTCACTGGCCTTATCATTTGGCCTATTTTTCTTTCTATATTCAAGTAAATATTACTTGAGCGCTTTATTAGTTCTCCGATTTTCGCGCAAAATTATTACTCAAGATGAAACTAATGCAGCCACAAAGTCATTAACCTCCAATCATCAACAGAGCGGACTAGTGTCAGATGTCAGTCAAATTGAGCTCACCCGTCACCCCTTCGTCTCCATCCACCTACCTCTCTACAACGAGAAGCGGGTAGTCAACCGGTTACTTGAGGCTGTCACCAGCCTTGACTATCCC
>LCEX01000052.1:0-513 GCA_000995415.1 Candidatus Gottesmanbacteria bacterium GW2011_GWC1_43_10 | reverse complement strand
CTGGTCTTTGACGCTGACTTCCTGCCATACCCAGATACCATCACCCAGTTCCTCAAATACTTCCAAGTGACCAGCAAAGCTGGTCATCCCCGACCCCGTATCGAGTACGGGGCAGGCTCTGATCGGGGATCCCCATCGGAATCAATTCCAATTGAAATAGATTCCCGCTTTCCACCAGAGGCGGATAGGCGCGGGAATGACAATTTTAACTACGCTGATTCAAATATCGCTGCCATCCAAGGTTACCAATGGCATGTACTCAACAAATCTGAGAACTGGGTAACAAGAGGAGTTCGTTCTGAATACGCTGGTTCCTACGTGATTGAGAGAAGCGGTAATGAAATCTACGGAGGACTTAAACAAATAGCTGGGAGTGTATTTATGATCCGGGCTGATCTCTTAAAGCTTCCTGAGTACCAATGGGGTACTTCTATCACTGAAGACTTTGAACTCACCCTCAAACTCTACCGTGATGGCTACAAAGTCGTCTACACTCCCTACATCCAAGCTCCA
>LCEX01000051.1:3537-9184 GCA_000995415.1 Candidatus Gottesmanbacteria bacterium GW2011_GWC1_43_10 | reverse complement strand
CCCCAAAATTGAATACAAATTAGTCGCCGAGCGAAGCGAGGCGAACCAAAACTCTTTGACTTTTCCTTTCTGGTGCAGTATTCTTGAATTAGTCCGAACCGTTTTCGCCGCCTGCGGCGGCGAGGAAGTCCCCCCGCGAAAAATCCGAAATGCGGCGGAGCCGCACCGATAACAATTTCAAGTTTTTCTTTGGCGGCAATTCAATTATGAATTTAATTCATCAAAAAATCAAACAAAAAGAAAGGGCGACCTCGGCTTTCGCTTTGGTCGCCCTTGATTGCGGTTTACCGCGTGAGGAGTTGCTTGGCGCATTTCTCCACCTCGCGCTTCCACGAATCGGAATCCGTGGTGTCAATCTCGGCGAAGATAGCGAATGGGAACTTTTTGAGAACCCACTTGCCACCGCCCTGATTGACCCAGCGATAGTGGTGAGGCGTGCGCCGCCACATCTCGCGAACTTTCACCGCCGCGCCCTTCGACTGCTCGCTTCCTTGCCACTTGGATTTCGCGCCTCCGAAGAAATCATCAACGCGATTGTGGTAGGTTGCGGTGAGAACGCGACCCACCATGACATCGAGGTCGCAGTGAGTGCGGACGAAGACGAGGCGCACGCCCGCTTTCCGCGCCTTTTCGCGAAGGCTCGCTCGCTTCTTCTCGTCCACGAAGTCGGAATCAAGAATGACGTTGCCGCCCTGCTTCACAACTTCGATGGCCGCGTTCTCGGCGATTGCGCGCGATTTCTCGTAGCGTTCGCTCTGTTTGCGAAGTTCAATACGAATATCATCGCCCTCGATGACCGTCGCACCGATGTGCTTGGCAAGCTCATGCGCCACCGAACTCTTGCCAGAACCAACGAGGCCAATAACGGCAACGATGACCGGCTTATCGGTCTTGCGCTTCTTGATGTCGAGCTTCGCCATGAACGCGTCTTGCGCCGCTTGTTCTTTCTTGGTGAGTGTTTCGCGTTTGTGAACCATAACTTCAATTATACGCGGCAGAATGAACTCTGTCAGTCGTCCGAACATTTGACACCTCCATTTTTCGGTTTGTTTTCAACTGGAAAAGTGGCTACACACCACCTTTCATTCTGTCGCTATGATAGCATTAAAATTGTATCTCGTCAAGCTCTCGGGCCTATTCCGCATACATCGCAAGAATGGCAATCGAGTTTAATCGGAATTGATAGGGCAACAAAAATTAGAGCGTTCCAAAACCAAGTTTGTGCATCAGGTCCGATAACTGCACTTGATTTTAACGAAAGCCATGCGGCGATGAGCGACAAAGCACCAACACCCCATAGACCCTTCCAGAGCAGACACTTGAAATGTTTTCTATTCATAAAAATGTGGGTTAGTAAAATTAGGTTTATCGACCTATTGCTATTTTACCATATGATTAAAAATTTTTCTTTCCCCCAAACGAAACCGCCAATTCGTTTTTGCCCCCAAAATTCAATACGAAATGACCGCCGAGCGAAGCGAGGCGGCTTCCTCTGGCTTGCCATTTTCTAAAGTGTGTCCCTGGCAGGAATTGGACCTGCTGCCTCTTCCTCCGCAGGGAAGCGCTCTATCCGATGAGCTACAGGGACATTTGTTAGTCTAATCCTAAATCCCCAAAATCCGACTCAAGCTATCCGCTATCGAATCTTCATGCTTTTCCTCGGGCAGAAAGGTAATTAGGAAGCCACGCAGATCCATTACAGCTTCGTCGGTCAGGGGGATTTTAATGTAAGGATAATACCATTTTTTCGTCTGGAAACTCAACTCCTTGATTTTTTCGGGCTGAAACTCTAGCCAGAAAGAGGTTAATTCATCATAGGCGTAGTGCCTTTGTCCATAGTTAATACCCAGGGCACCGATCTCCCAAACTATCGCTTGTCCGGGGCGATTAGCCTGAATCGCTAGAATTCCGGCTACTAAAATAAAGAGGGCGGCGGCGATAAAATCCTCTCCCCAAAAAATGTAGAGCAGGCCAATTATCACAAAAGCGCCAGCGATATAAAAGATTAAACGTTTGTTAACCGGATGGTCGGTTGGGTCAATGGTACCAGAGAAACCCATTTGGTCCTTTTCTGGTTGGGTTGGTTCGCTGTGCTCGCGTAGATTTAAAGTTTGAGACATAATTATGGGTCTTAGCTTAGCAGAATTTTGACGGTCTTCGACACGCCGTAGCCTCGCCGAAGCCCGTCTACGCCCTGGCGGGCTTCGGCGAGGCGAAGGCGGTGGGGGTGGGATTCGAACCCACGATACGGTTTCCCGTATGCCGCATTTCAAGTGCGGTACCTTCAACCTCTCGGTCACCCCACCCATTTTATTATAATAATCTTTTATTTATAAAAGCTCGACCTGAACCTGATTTTAAATATTTCTCAAACTCAAAAGCTTTGTATTTATCTTGAACGGCAAAGTAAAAATCTAGCTTTATGGGCAACCTGTTTGCGGTAGCCGGTACCTGGCCTTTCTGATGTCTTGCCAGTCTGCCTTTCAAGTCATCTGTACAGCCCACATAGTATCCATCTCTACACTTTAAACTATAAACGTAGTACATATTTTATTTCTTCGGCGAGCAAGTGTCACCCTCGCTAGCCATAGGCGGACTGCGTCACGCCGTAGCCGAGCGAAGCCCGCCTACGCCCTGGCGGGCTTCGGCGAGGCGAAGGCGGAGGCGGGAGGATTCGAACCTCCGAGGGGCTTTAACACCCCTACCTCTTTAGCAAAGAGGTACATTAGACCACTCTGACACGCCTCCATTGTTATGCTTCAATTTGCAAATTTTATCACGTTTTTTACCCTTTGGCAACGACGAAAGCGCCAACCGTTTTGGCGCCAGTTTGTTTTAAAACTCGGGCGCACTCATCTAGAGTGGAGCCGGTAGTGGCGACATCATCGATTAAAACAATTGTCTGATTGCGTACCCGAGCAGGATCCGGACAAGCATAAAGATTGGCGGCGTTGGCGCGCCGCTGATTGGGGTCGGTGATCTCGGCCTGGGGTGGACGGCGGATGGGGCGCGTGAGCGCCCCATCCGCCAGCTTTGTATTTGTGGCTTTAGCCAAATATTCTGCCAATACCTCGGCCTGGTTGTAAGCCCGCCAATTTTTTCTTTGCCGATGCAGGGGTACCGGTACTAGTAGGGGAGCATCTTTTAAGGTTTCCGTAATTTTTCTATTTTGCCAGTAGTTGATTAACAGGCGTGCTAAGGGCTCACCCAGCGCCTTCACAAAGCGATATTTAAAAGCCTGGATAGTGCGGTTGACTAGCGGGTAGCCATATTCTGTTACGCTCCAGAAGTAGTCGAGCGGATGTTCTTTTTTACAAAATGGACAGATCTCACCGCTGGTAACCGGAGCGGAGCAAAACAAGCAAGCTAATTTGCTGTGACTAGGTATAGTGTCGAGACACTGCTCGCAGAGATAATCTTTCGGGTCGCCATTTTTACTCTCGGCTTTACAGCCCAGGCAGTTAATCGGGAAGATTATATCGGCCAAATAGTTTCTCCGCACTAATCAATTGTGGTATAATTCTAGGCAACAGACAATGGCTTTTTCTTTATTCGGAAATCTTTTAGGTAAAAAAGGCGTCATCGGTCTTGATATTGGCACCGCCTCAATTAAATTAGTCGAGCTAGCCCATGACGGTGGCCGCTTTAATCTGCTTAACTATGGAATTTTTGAGTTAAGTAACCAGGAGGAGGCAATTGAGACCAGTCATGCTGGCAAGCTACCAGAAGAAAACATTGTCGCTGGTATTAAAGAATTGTTGACTCGGGCCAATATCAAGAGCAAAAAGGTAATTGCCTCAGTGCCCTCCTTCTCTACCTTTTCCACGGTGCTATCGATGTCTTACTTATCGGAAAAAGATTTAGCCAAGACGATACCACTAGAGGCAAAAAAATACATTCCTATTCCCCTGGAGGAGGTGGACATGGATTGGACTATTATTGATACCAAGCCAGCCACCGGGCAGGGAACACCAGTGGTGGATGTTTTTTTGGTGGCGATGGCTAAGGCTGAAAAAGAAAAGTATAAGCGTATCATTCAGGCGGCTGGTCTGGAGCTAATCTCTTTCGACCTAGAAAGTATTGGCTTGATCCGTTCTTTATTAGGCAACGATCTTAGTCCAATGGCGGTAGTAAACATTGGGGGACGCAGTAGTTCGATCATGGTAGTGGATCGTGGTTATGAGAGAATTAACCATAATTATGAAATTGGCGGCTTTGAGATTACGCGCTCGATTGCTCGTTCCATGGGGGTTAATTTAGCACGGGCCGAAGAGTTAAAACGTAGTATGGGTCTACTGCAAGATAACAAGGGTGGTACCAAAATTGTCAGCGAAGCAATGCGTTCGTTGTTGGATATGATTGCGTTTGAAACCCAAAAAACTATCACCAACTATGAAACTGGCAAAACCATTAAGGTACAAAAAGTTTTTTTGGTGGGCGGCATGGCCAATATGCCGGGCCTCGCTGACTATATCAAAGGCAAGTTACAAATCGATGTTTCAGTCGGTAACGCTTTTGCTCGGGTAGTATTTACCCCCAAATTACAACCAATTATTGCTGAATTAGCTCCGACCTTGGCCATTGCTACTGGGGTAGCAATGCGCGAAGTGAACATCTAACTAGAGTACCGATAGTTTTGTTGGTATAATATTATCATCACCCATGAATAACCCAACTGAATCAATCCAATTTTTACCGGAAAGCCGACGCCGGATAGAGATTGATAAACCGGGAGAAAACAAGCTACTCTACTGGGCGCTTGGTTTTATAGCACTAGTGTTATTGATTTGGGGTGGTTTAAAAGTTTGGGAGTATCAATTAGCTAAACAGATCACCGATCCGGCCACTGGTTTAGATAAGCAAATTGAAGATCAAGACAAGTTGCGTGATCGAACCTACGAAGAGCAATCCCTACTCCTAAGTCAAAAGCTTAATCTGGTTGGGGGTTTAATAGATAATCATATTATCTGGTCCAACGCCTTGCGCCGTTTGCAAAATCTAACACCGGCTCAGATTCAGTTGGTGAATTTGGGGGCTAAGGTTTACGAAAACAAAATGCAAATAGAAGGATTGGCGGCAGACTATGGCACCATTGCCAGACAGATCAAGAGTTACCTAAGCGAGGCTGGTATCGTTGATGTGTTAGTACAACAAATTAAACTAATGCCAACTGGCAGATTGCAATACCAGATGTTCATTACCATCGATAAGAATAAATTTCTTTTAGCTAAACCAGTCAAACCATGAATTTTCGTAAATTAATATCAGCCGGGGTTATCAGTTTGGCGGTAGTGATAGCTTTTGTCTTGCTTTGGCCAACCTTCAACCACACCAGTCTTTTACGCACCGCTATTCAAGAGCGTCAAGTGATTCTGCAGAAACGCGCATCCTTAGTGAGTAAGGTTAAGCAATGGCAAGCACAACAGAAAAAAGATCAACCCAAGATCGATAAATTGAGTACTTTGTTGCCCAGTCAAAATGCCAACGAAGAGATTTTGGTTTCGCTTGAACAAATTGCCAAACAAGCTGGGGTGGTAATGCAAAAGGTGGAAATATCCAACGGTGATATAAATAACGCGACAAGTTATGAGAATTTGTTAGTGACGGTTGTAAGTAGCGGACAGTATGTAAATTTTCGTGAGTGGCT
>LCEX01000051.1:0-3478 GCA_000995415.1 Candidatus Gottesmanbacteria bacterium GW2011_GWC1_43_10 | reverse complement strand
ATTTTTGATGTCCAAGAATACGTTATTGGCAAGGATATCGCCGGTAATAATTTAAACTTTACCATAAAATTTAATAGCTATTATCTAAACAAATAATCCATGGAAGCAAACAAGCCAAAAACCAAAGCTAATACTGATAATCTTTTTGCTGGTTTGATTATTTTTGTTGGTTTGGTTTTGGGCTATCTATTGTATTCTAGTTATCCCGATGGTTTGTTTGGGGCAGTAGCCGTTCCACCCGCTCCTAAACTAGATGATCTGGGTCAAAAAGTAGAGAAGCTAGACTTAAGGTTTACAGTACTGGATAGAATCGCCTCTAGCCAACTGGAGATTTTCGGTGAAATTCCAGTAACGCCTGGTACTACTGGCAAAGAGGATCTGTTTAGTCCATTTTAGTTTCTCCTATGGCAGTAAAAATTCCGATCACCCTAATCAACGAGTTGATTCAGCGCAAGCTGTTAACCGCCGAACAGGCGGAGCTTTATCAAAAACAGGCCCGGGAAGAGGGCAAAGACTTTGGTCGAATTTTATTGGACCAGGGTATCGTTAAAGATGAGGAATTACTAAAGATAAAGTCGGAGCTTTACCATTTGCCAGCGGTTAATTCAGCCGAACTAGAAATTAACAAAGAGCTTTCTAAAACCATCTCAGAGGATGTTATAAATTTCTATCAGATCATTCCGGTAGCACGCCAAGATACCACCCTTAGTGTGGGGGTGCTTAATCCCGAAGACCTGGACGCGCTAGAAGCACTGAAGTTTATCGGTCAAGATCAAGGTCTGACTTTGGGGAAATTGGTGATTAGTTATCGGGATTTTGATAAGGTCTTTAAGAGTTACTCCTCGATTACCGAAGAAGTAGGGGAAATTCTTCAGCCATTAACCACGGAGGATAAAAAGCCGCAACTAGATTTGGCAGAAAGTGGTAGTCTGGAGCAAATTACCGCTGATTCGCCAATTACTAAAGTAGTGGCGATTATTGTTAAGCATGCGGTAGAAAGCAAGGCCTCTGATATTCACATTGAACCATTTGAAAATAATATTCGCGTGCGCTTTCGTATTGATGGAATTTTGCAGTCGGCCCTGGCTTTGCCTAAAAATCTGCTAGCGGCCATTGTTACCCGCATCAAGATTCTGTCAGAAATGAAGATTGATGAAACCCGCCTGCCGCAAGATGGGCGGTTTAGTACCTTTCTTGGACGTAAAATTGACTTTCGTGTTTCCTCACTGCCTACGCGTAATGGCGAAAAGATTGTGATGCGTATTCTCGACCCCTTGGTTGGCAATATTGATTTACCAGATTTAGGTCTGGCTGGACACTCTTTAGAATTAGTAGAAAAGAGCATTGCCAAGCCTTTCGGCCAGATTTTGGTTACCGGTCCAACTGGTTCTGGCAAAAGTACCACACTATATTCTTTATTGCGTCGATTTAATAACGACGGTATCAATGTCATTACGTTAGAGGATCCCATTGAATATTTTATTGATGGCGTGAATCAGTCACAGACCCATGAGGAGATCGGCTACACTTTCGCTAGCGGTTTACGTACCATTTTGCGCCAAGACCCGGATGTTATTATGGTGGGTGAGATTCGTGACCGTGAAACTGCTGGGCTGGCTACTAATGCCGCTTTGACTGGGCATATTGTGTTAGCTTCACTACATACTAACGATGCGGTTGGTGTAATCCCGCGCTTGATTGATATGGGGGTGGAGAAGTATCTAATTGCGCCTACTTTAAATTTAGCCATTGCCCAAAGGTTGTTACGTAAACTCTGTAACAGCTGTAAGGTAAAGAGCGAACCAAATGCGGGAGAGAAGCACATCATTGCTGAGGCGATTAACAACATTCCCGAAGTTTATAAGGCCGAGTTACCCGAGACGGTTGATTATATCTATAAACCATCTGAACAGGGTTGTAAGGAGTGTGGTGGCAAGTCTTACAGAGGGCGTATCGCTATCTTTGAAGTCTTGGAAATGACGGATGAATTGGAACAGCTGGTCTTAACCGATATCTCAGAGAGTAAAATTCGGGCTGAGGCCAAGCGGCAAAATATGATAATTATGTTCCAGGATGGTATAATAAAAGTACTGCAGGGGGTTACTTCGTTAGAAGAGTTGTTGCAGACCGCCCAACAAGAGGAACCAGCGGCAGAAAAAGCCAAAACTAAAGTTTAATTTATGGATATATTGAATTATCGTCAGGCAGTCGAAGAGCTACTTACTACTACCGCTAAAGAGCACGGCTCGGACTTGCATCTCTCGCCGGGAGTTTACCCAACTATGCGCGTGGATGGTCGCCTAATTGCGCTTAATCAGCGGCCGATTCTGGATCCGCAGACGTTGGAGGGGTATGCGTTAGCCTTGTTGGGTGAAGAAAATAAGGAAAAATTTTTACAAGAAAAAGAGGCTGACCTAGCCTATACGGTTGGGGATAAAGCACGTTTTCGTATAAATATTTATTTAACACGTGGTCAGTATGCCATTGCTTGCCGCTTTATTCCTTACACTATCAAAACGATTGAGGAGTTAAAACTGCCCCCGATTATTAAATTTTTTAGCAAGCTTTCCCAGGGTTTTGTTTTGGTGGTAGGGCCTAATGGTCACGGCAAATCTACTACCATGGCTTCTTTGATTGATTTAATTAACCATGAGCGCGTAGAAAAAATTGTTACCATTGAAGACCCGATTGAATATATGTTCATCTCTGACAAGAGTGTGATTGACCAACGTGAGGTCGGTAGTGATACCAACTCCTTTAATGCCGCGCTGCGTTCTACTTTTCGTGAAAATGTTAATGTCATAATGGTGGGGGAGATGCGTGACTATGAGACTATTAGCACCGCGGTGTCGGCGGCCGAAACTGGCCACCTAGTATTTGCTTCCTTGCACACCAACAATGCTCCACAAACGATCGAGCGCATCATCGATAGTTTTCCACCCACTCAGCAACCGCAGATTATCTCTCAATTAGCTAATACTATCTCCGGAGTGATTTCCCAGCGTCTAATCCCTAGTGTCAATGGTGGACTGGTGCCCGCCGTGGAAATTATGATTGCTAATTCAGCGGTGCGTAATCTAATCCGTGAAAATAAAACTGAACAATTGGGCATCGTAATTGAAACTAGCGAAGACGCCGGTATGATTTCATTAAACAAATCCTTGGCCGATCTAGTGCGCCAGGGGATTGTGGCGCGCGAGCAGGCCGAATTCTTCTCGCTCAATCCCAAAGAATTAAAAATCCTTCTTAGCTAATGGCTTTATTACAATTCCAATATGAGGCGAAGAACCGACGCGAAGAAATAGTAAGCGGTAGCGTCGAGGCAATCTCGGAAGAATCAGCGTTGGAGACGCTCCAGGAGCGTGGTTTAACTGTGCTTAGTTTGGTTGGTGAGGAACGCGGTTTGTTGAAAATGGATGTGGGGGGCTGGTTTAATCGACCCAACAACAAAGATGTTGTAGTTTTTACGCGTCAGTTA
>LCEX01000050.1 GCA_000995415.1 Candidatus Gottesmanbacteria bacterium GW2011_GWC1_43_10 | reverse complement strand
TAATATCATACATATGGACAGTTCACCTCCAGTGTACTGTCCATTTTAGTTGTTAAAGGGCTCTATTTTCAAATGACACTGAGTTTTGAAATGAGTTCATTATAGCTCCTTTATCTATTTGTGTGCAGACAGCTGTTTTATTACCCTGATATTTCACATAAAATTTAGCAGTATTCCTTCCTGGATCAATGACCAAAACAACTGCAGGAGAACTATAGTCTTTCCCCTGTGTCATCGCTACATCAACAGCCTCCAAAACATCACGACTTACATATATAAGTGAATAAGGATTTATTCAACCTGATTTTCGCAAAGATTCTGTTAGAAAACGAAGGTTAGTCCCATGAAAATAGAATTGAGGTAAATGACTTACTTCATGTAAACCAGGAGTAGCTATTTCTGTCATAGTGTAACAACTTACATTTTTTGTGTTGTCCACCTGTTAGGTGGAATAGCTTCGCGCCTGTCCCCCAGGTACACCCCGGGAGTGGATTAGGCAGGCACCTTGGGATTTTATTGGTGAACCAACAACTCCTTCATCACCTTTGGTATCTCATCAGCCAGGTCTGAAGCATTAAAAAATGGACCAACAGTTTTGTAGAGCGCGTCGCCGGCTTGTTTGTTAATAAAAGAGCCGGCGATCGTGGCTAAGAAGGGATCATTTTTGGTCGCGAGTGCCGCGATCAATCCAGCCAGCACATCTCCAGTACCACCTTTGGTCATCCCACTATTGCCACCCGAGATCTGCCGGCATTCTCCCGGTACACAAATCCGGCCGTCGCATTCTCCCCCATTGCACACAACGTCAACTTCACCTTTAACCAATACGATACATTGATGACGTTTAGCAAATAATTTTATTTGATCTGCTAATATTAGTTCTGTCCCACTGCGAACTGCCAACTGCGAACTATCTGCTTTTTCCCAAAGTCCGGCAAATTCTCCCTGATGCGGGGTCAAAATCGCATTTTTGGGGATCAACCCAATATCTACCATCTGCAAAGCTCCGGCATCAATTACCCACTGCTTGTGAGGGTATTTCTTTAATAGATAATTAGTTAACGCCGCAGTTTGTTCTCCTTCGTCTGTAATTTGCAATATGTCTTCCAGTTTTTGATATTTGATATGTGTTTTTGATATTTGATTTTTGATATTTGATTTTTCTGATCGCACCATCCCCGGTCCGATCAAAACGCAATCATCCTCCTCAATATACGACTCAATATCGGCGCGCGGAATTACGATGCCATCCCGAAATTCCTCTTTGGATTTTTGCACAATTTCGTTGTTTTCCGCGACTGACGAATAATGAACAAGATCAACAATACGTGAAGCAACTTTAAGCGCCCAAAGACTAGCCGCATGAAACAAGTGCGACCCACCAATGATTAAGAGCCTCCCATTTTGGCCCTTGTGAGAGTCAGAAGGCGGCAGAAATAAAGATTTTAGATCATTAACAGATACTTGTTTCATTTTTTCTTAAATTTAATCCCCCTTTGAGGGTTTTCTGAAGTGTTTCTTACGACCGGTGGAGGCCGACAAGTTGAGGTACGCATATAACGTCATATGCAGTCGTGCTCTGACTATGACTTCAACAATCAATGCGCTCTCTGTCTCGGCCGAAACCGAAGTTAGAAACACCAGAAAACCTTCACGGGGCAGCTTTCTTTGACTACTTTCTTGGCTGAACAAGAAAGTAGAATAAATATATATAACTCATTCTAACCCTCTTCCACCTAGTCCAAAGGACTATCATCCTTTGGATGAAAGGCCGACAGGCTTGCCAAAAGAGGGAAACGATATGTCACTTCCCCAATTCTACCACTTCAGCAACCTTAAGTAATCCCTCTGGCAAAAAATGCCGATCCGCAGTAGTGATGATCGTTTGTTGCTTGTTAACTATTTTGAGAATTTCTTCTCGATGCTTATGGTCAAGCTCAGAAAAAATATCATCAAGAAGCAACATGGGTCTTTTTTGGATCGCATACTCAATATACTCAAGTTCTGCAAGTTTGAGCCATAAGACGATGAGTCTTTGTTCGCCTCGAGAACCAAATTTCGCCATATCGCGGTCACTTTCAAAAAACCCAAAATCATCCCGATGTGGCCCCACAAGAGTGACTCCGGATGCTACTTCGGCATCTTTGTACTGTTCAAGTCGGGCTGCGGAAATGAAACTGGGATCATAAACGAGTTTAAAGTCGCCGAATGGTTTTGGGCTACGGTTAATATATTCCAAATACTCTTCCCGTTTTTTGGTCAAATAATTTCCATCTTTAATCAGTAGCTGGTCCCAAAATATGAGTTGACTACGGGCAATATCCTCGTCTCGAATACGCTCAAGTAATCGATTTCTCTGCCGCACCCCCTTTTCGTAAGACAAAAGACTGCGGCGATATTCCCAATCAGTTTGGGTGAGCACAAAATCCAAGTACCGGCGGCGAAGTGACGGCGAGTCAATCACGAGTTCCAAGTCCTCAGGCCAAAACAAAACACTTGGCATATTTCCCACAAAGTCAACGATCCGTTTACTCACGCCATTGACTAAGAATTTTTTAAGCGGGGCTTTCATTCCCATCACCATGCCGCCAGTCAAGACGATTTCGAGTTCTACAAAATCTGGTTCTCTATTCTCGAAGTGCTGCCGAGGGTTTTCTTTTTTGTCATCCTCGCGAAAGCGAGGATCTGTAGTTTTACAAAGTAACGGATTCCCGGTCCAAGCCTGCCTGCCGGCAGGCAGGCCGGGAATGACATATGGACTTACGATTTTCGCCTTCACTCTCCCCACTTCTTCCTCCCAAGTAATCATTTCCGTATCCCGATCTGCACGAAAACTTTTGCCAGTCGCCAGCAAAAACAGCGCTTCCAATATATTGGTTTTGCCTATCGCATTTGGACCCAAAAAGACGGTTATTTCTCTTTGGAAGTTTATCGTGCGTTTGGAATAATTGCGGAAGTGAGTTAGTTCCAGTCTGTGAATCATCATTGAGGGCATTGTAACGAGTTAGAAGAAGTTGTGCAAACTAATTCCTCCCTACCTGCGCAGGCAGGGGTGAGTTAGAATTTACGGCGCAATCGTTGACCCCATAAACGTTTTTCCATCAATTGCGGCCTCAAGATTGTAAATATTTTTGCCATTTAAAATAACTACGGTGAGTCCCAGACTTTTTGCTTTCTTGGTAGCAATTGGGTCAAAAGGCGTATTTAAACCCGGCGCCCATTTGTCTCCCACGAGCTTTTCAAATTCATGCCAGTTTATCTTATCAAGTGGTTGGGCATCTGCATGTTTTCGCGGATCTTTGTCATAGACTTTGTCGATATTGGAAAGGTTAATGATTTTGGCAGCATGGTATTTTTCAGCAATCAGGACTGCGCAGTAATCAGTAGACCAGCCTGGCTTCCATCCGGAACAAACAACGACTGGTTCGTCAGCCACATGGTAATCCCGGTCGTAGTGTTTTATAAATCTGGGAAAAGCAATATCCCGAAAAATAGTCCGAATAAGATGGGCATTTAGGCGCGTCGCGTGGATCCCGAGCCAATCTTTGTCTTCATCAGCCAATCGGTGATGAGTGACCTCTACTCCAGCCTCGATATAATTTCGGGCGGTAGCTCCCCCACCACAGATAATAAAAAATCGCCGCTTGTGGTCGGCGATTTGTTTTCGAATGAAATTATTGAAATTGGTCAAAAATTGGATATCAATCCCGCCATTTGGGACAATCAGAGAGCCGCCAAGAGATAAAACTATGGTTTCTGAGTAGCTCATCGTCTTCGCAAAAAACCCCCAAACACCTGGGGATTTCCTCTAGTTTAACACGAAAACGGCGACTGTCAACAACGCCCCATTCCCCAGCTTAACCCTTCCCCCGCTTAAATTAAGAGGGGGTTAGGGGGAGTTATAATTTCTGGCACTTGGGGCAAAAATAGGTTCCCCGGCCGCCCAAGACTGTCTTTTTTATGATCCCGCCGTCACTGCGCAAACATTTCTCTCCAGTCCGATCGTAAGTCCGAAAGTGTTCTTGATAATGGCCGCCCAAACCCTGAAGGTCAATGTATTTGGCATCGCTAGCTGTGGCTCCACCGTATTTGATGCCTTCTTTAAGAACTTTAATTAACCCTTTTCGAAGTACACTAGTTTGTTCTAAAGTGAGAGCCGCAGCAGATGTCTCGGGACTTATCCGCGCTTCCCACAAGCCATCATTGGCATAAATATTTCCCACACCGGAAATCACATTTTGATCCATAAGTAAAATTTTGATCGGCTTTTTGCGTTTGTGGATTTTATCGTAGAACTCTTGGTCTGTAATATCCCATACTTCAGGTCCAAGATTTTTAAGAAACTTAAGTTCCTTAAGCGACTTAGAATCGAGTATTTTCACCCAACCAAATATCCGCTGGTCATTAAAATACATCGTATCACCCGAGGAAAAATGAAATATCGCCCGCGTATGCTTACTCGGCAACTTTCCCAACCAATCTTCAGTCGGATGTCCCCCGACAATCCTGTTTTTTAAGGCGCTGCCTAAATTTCTTTCTTTACTTATCGCTTTTCGCTTATCGCTTTTTACTAGTATCAACTGTCCGCTCATCTTAAAATGGATCGCTAAATGCAACGCAGATTCGTCATTGCGAGGATCCGCCGTCTGGCGGAGACGCGGCAATCTTCTTCCTGCTAAATCAATCACCAGCATCTTCCCAAATCGCCTCACGCCGGTAACTTTTTTACTTTGAACCAATAGAATATCTCCCTGTACAGATTTTGGATGCAGTCTCTCCAACTCCACCAACTTCTGCCCCACCAAATATTTTTGCAACTGCAATTTGACTGTCTCAATTTCAGGTAGTTCTGGCATAATTACCCCTCCATTCGTGCAAATGCCCCGCTTTTTTTTGAAGCTGAAAATGTGGTTCGCAAAAATACATAACTGAATATTAAATAAACAATATTAAGCCCGGTTCCAATAAACAAATAGTTTACATTGACAGATCCATCTCGCAATTGTCCTCGGATCGTCTCAAAGATATAAGTAGTCGGCACCACATAGGCGATCCAGCGTATTTGTATAGGCAATATCTCAACCGGATAAAATACCGCACCGAACGGTTGAACCAGAAAAATCAGAGACCATGCCAGCGACTGAACATCCGTCCCCCAGCGAAGTATTAGGCTCAGAACGATCATGCCAGATGCACCTCCAAACATAAAAAGCTCAATAAAGTAAATGATTAGCGGCCATCCAAGTGTCAAAAGGGAAAAATGAAAAACCACAGCCCCAATAGTCGCGGTGACGATGACCGAGGTAATAGCTTTTATTAAACTGGATACTGCTTGACCTAATAAAAACTCTTCCAGTGTCAATGGAGAGATCAGAAGTGTGCTCAAACTATGTGACCAAATTTCCCATAGTACACCAATCGTCATGGCATACTCGGCCGACCAGACTATATTCCATAAAATCATTCCCACAACTATGTATGCGCCATACAATTCATTGGTTGTGCCAACAAAAGCGGCCGCGATAAATGAAAACACCAACATCTGCAGTGCCGAATTCCAAAACACATCCACCCAAGTTTCCATACTATGACGAAAGTGATACCAGCTATGTAAAATCGATGTTTTAATCCGCTTTATGCTCATAAGTTCCCCCGGCAATTGCCAAAAATACATCTTCTAAATTTGGCTTTTTGATATCAACTTCTGTTATCCATACACCGTTTTCCCCTAGTCCAAACAACACTTTGGGAATGTCTTGTTCTGATACCTCGATAGACACTACATGATCCCGCGGGAACGAGTGAATATAATCTTTTTCAGTCAGGTATTTGCCAACAATTTCTTGTTTTGCATCAAAGGTCACTATTAGACGCGCCGTGCCTATCTTTTTTGTGAGTTCTAAAGGCGTATCTTCTGCAACAATTCTACCCTTGTCCATGATCATTACCCGATCGCACAATTCCTC
>LCEX01000049.1 GCA_000995415.1 Candidatus Gottesmanbacteria bacterium GW2011_GWC1_43_10 | reverse complement strand
TTGTCGGCACCACGATTGCTCCCTATATGCAGATGTATGCCCAAAGCGCAGTAGTAGAACGCGGGATCACCATGAAAGACTATCGCACGGAAAAAATCGACACTTTTGTGGGCGTGTTTTTTTCCAATGTTGTAGCCCTATTTATCATCATCGCTACAGCCTTCACTTTGTTTCCGCGCGGAATTTCCATTGAATCAGCAGCAGATGCGGCTTTGGCCCTATCACCACTTGCCGGTAAATTTGCCGAGGTACTCTTTGGCTTGGGGTTATTGGGAGCTTCACTTCTGGCCTCGAGCGTCATTTCCTTGACCACGGCTTTTTCCGTCTGCAATGCTTTTGGTTGGGAGTCTGGTGTCAACCGATCATTGGAGGAGGCGCCGATTTTTTATGCCCTGTTTACGATTTTGATCGTAATGTCAGCCACCATCACCCTCACGCCTTCGATATCACTAATCAAGTTGTTACTCAACTTACAAGTACTAAATGGCATTCTCTTGCCCTTCGAACTGATTTTCATGATGAAACTTATCAATAAACATGAACTCATGGGCAAGCATACCAACGGCAAAATTTACAACTTGTTTGCTTGGGCCACGACTATCGGTGTCGGGGTGGCAGCGCTTCTGTATATCGTCAGCACTGCCCTAGCTTATTTCAACCGCGAGTGAATTCAGTTCTTCCCAGTAAAATTGTCATTCCCGTGAAAACGGGAATCTATTTATGAAGATCCCCGCCTTCGCGGGGATGACACTTATGAAGCTGTATTGGTAAAAACTGAATTCACTCTCAACCGCTGATTGACAATTGTCGGGGAAGGTTTATAATAAAATTACTTTTCGTCGGCATGAGACCTCACCAACCTCAAAGAGAAGCGGCGTCTGACCGTTAGAAAGATATAATTAAGACCACCAAAGTTGGATGGAACCTTCCGAGAATATCGGGATCCAACAAGAGGGTGGTTTTTTGTTGCAAGAAAGATCCTCCTCTTCGTAAAGAGCGAAGGTGAGGAGGAGTTAGCATAAATCAGAAAAACTCTAACTCCCCTTTGCCCCTCTTACGAAGAGGGGAAAAGAAAGATAGAAGGGAACACTATGAACCAACCTGATGAAAATTTAAAAGACCGCGATCACAAAAAACTTGGCAAGGAACTCGATTTATTCACCTTTTCCGATACAGTCGGCAAAGGTTTACCTTTGTGGACACCCAAAGGATCAGCTATAAGACGCGCGCTTGAGCGCTGGGTGGTGGATGAAGAAATCAAAGACGGCTATTTACACGTTTATACCCCAGATATCGCCAGTTTGAATTTGTACAAAAAGTCTGGTCATTATCCTTATTATAAAGATTCCATGTATGCGCCGATTGTGATTGACGATGAAGAGTATATGCTAAGACCCATGACATGCCCACATCATTTTGAACTTTATTTGAGTCGGCCACATAGTTATAAGGAGCTACCAGTGCGTTTTGCAGAACTAGCCAAACTTTACCGCTATGAAAAATCCGGAGAGCTCATGGGTTTACAAAGGGTCCGCTCGTTTTGTCTGGCCGATGCTCACATCATAGCCCGCCAAGATCAGGCCAAAGCGGAAATCAACCGTGTCTTGGATCTGATCGAGCGGTTTGCTACCACTCTCGGTTTGAAACCATATATAGACGATGACCATAAAGGCGATTATTATTACCGTTTATCTCTGGGAAATCGCGAAGACTCAAAAAAATATTTTAAGGATGACGCGTCCTGGGATTACGCTGAGAAAATTTTACATGAAGTGCTTATTGAACGAAAGAAAATTCATGTTGTCAGGGTAGATATAAAACAGGATGAAGCGGCATTTTATGGACCCAAAATAGATATTCAAATGTGGAACGTCAACGGCAAAGAAGACACGGCTTTTACCGTCCAATATGATTTTGTGATGCCCAAAAGGTTCAATCTCACTTATACAAATGAAAGTGGCCAGGAAGAACAAGCTATCGTTATCCACCGTTCGTCAATTGGGGCGATTGAGCGAATCATTGCCTTTTTGATTGAAAAATACGCTGGTAAATTCCCGGTGTGGCTGGCTCCGGTGCAAGTAAAGGTGATTCCGATTGCCCAGCGGCATAACGAGGCGGCTCAAAAGGTGCTAGTTGAACTCCAAAAGGCCGGCATCCGGGTCGAACTTGACGACCGTCAGGAACGGATGCAAGCCAAAGTCCGCGATGGGTCGTTGCAAAAAATCCCGTTTATGGCTATAATTGGGGACAAAGAAGCAGCGCTCGCGCCGCCATCTGTGGCGGTGAGAGGTCGGGAAGGCGAAAATTTTGGCCTCTTGACGTTGGGTGCTTTTTTAGAGAAACTTAAAACAGACATTGAAACCAAGAGGTAAATTCTATCGGCTAAACTATTTCATCCAGGCGCGTCAAGTGCGGCTATTGGATGAAACCGGCAAACAAATTGGTGTCGTCACCAAAGAAGAGGCCTTGCGCCTGGGACGGGAGGCAAGTAAGGATGTTGTTGAGATCGCCTCAAATGCCCAACCGCCGGTAGCTAAGCTTATTGATTTTAAGAAATTTAAATATCTTGAGGCCAAGAAAACTCGGGAAGAGAAGAAGAAACAGAAAAACGTCGGCGTCAAAGAAATCAGATTACGACCTTTTATCGGACAACATGACCTGGACACGAGGCTGGCACGGGCCAAGGAGTTTTTGACAGACGGAAATCAATTGAAGATCTCAATTCCTTTCCGGGGTAGAGAAATCACGCGTAAAGAATTTGGTCATGATGTCCTAAATCGCTTTTTAAGTGCGCTATCAGATATCAAAGTCGTGAGACCCGCTCATTTTGAAGGCAAAGTATTGATCGCCCAAGTGGTGGGGGACAAGAAGTCGCCCAAACCGTAAAAAGGACAAAACTTATGAAAACGAAAATGAAAACTAAGAAAATCGTCGCCAAACGCTTCAAAGTCACGTCTACCGGCAAACTCATGCGCGGCAAACAAAATGCCCGCCATTTGCGTTCGCACAAATCAAAAAGACAACTCAGAAAGTATAATGTTCGAGCACAGGTTTCCAAAGGACTGGAACAAACGGTGAGAATCTTTTTACCATACGGATAATTGATGCCAATATACGAATTGGTACTAATGATACAAATGCAATTTTATTAGTATAATTAGTATGCATTAGTATATTTGCATCGCACAAAGAAATACTATGTCTAGAGTCAAACGAGGTTTAACATCACATGCGAAACATAAAAAAGTTTTGCATCTAACCAAAGGCTATCGGATGACGCGTAACCGATTGATCAAGGTCGCCCGCGAGTCTATGCTTCATGCCGGAGAATATGCCTTTGCCGGCCGCAAGCTCAAAAAGCGGGATATGCGGCAACTTTGGGTATCGCGCATCAATCAGGCGGTTTCACGAATGGACCTCAAATACAGCTTGTTTATACATGCTTTGAAGAAAAGTGATATCCAGCTCGACCGCAAAATACTGGCTGATCTGGCTATTAACGATCCGCATGTGTTCAAGATCATCGTAGACAAAGCCAAACAGCAGTTGAATTGATCCCGACCGAGATAACTCAATCTTGACTAAATTTGATACAATAGAAATATATAAAAATATGATGACCAATCGCGCCAATCAATTTTTCTTTTTTAACTCCTTAATCGGGAGGCTGGTTGGCGGTAAGAAAATCAAGATGTAAAAATCAAAAATAAAAATTAAGCCAACAACAGCTCCCGCAAGGGAGTTTTTTTGTGGTAACTATTTGCAATTAACCACGATACTTACCAACTGGCAGTCCGGCCGGACTCGAGTTTGGGAAGTAATAAAGAAAATTTGCGACTTTTTGAAAATGAAAGGAGGTGAAAATATATGGCAGTAGAAAATAAACCATCTATTACAAACGGCTTAGCAAGATTAGATATTAGGGCTCAAACCATACTTAGTGGTGACACAGTACCACCAGTTGAATCCGCTGGAATTCCAGTTGTAAGGGATGTAGGTCGACCACCTGCACCTAGAAAAGCATCTGGAGACCGCGCTATTCCTGATTGGATGAGACTTGGAGATAATTATGGATTCTAAATTTATTGAGCAGAGAGGTAGGCTCGTAACCTCGCGATTCGTAGTCTGCCTCTCTGCTTGCACGATTATAAACCAAAACGTACAATAGTACCAAGTCGTCATTGCGAGCCTGCCTGCCGGCAGGCAGGGAGCGTAGCGACGAAGTCTGGCGAAGCGAGATCTGGCTCCGCCAGACAATCTTAAACTAACGAGATTGACGCGCTCTCCCGATATCCATCGGGATTGCTCGCAATGACACAATTCTTATGACTAAACTTGTTTATCTCACCGATAGTTACAAAAAAACTTTGGTAAGTAAAATTTCCACAATTACCAAGCAGGGCAACCAGTGGGAAGTGATTTTACCGGAAACTATTTTTTATCCCCAAGGCGGCGGCCAACCTAGTGATCGGGGAGAGATAGTCGGCAAACACGGAAAACTGATCGTCACTCATGTCCGAATGCGTGATCAAGATGTGGTACATGAAGGTAAACTCAACGGCCACTTGAAGACCGGCGAAACCGTCACCGCCCACATTGACTGGACTTCACGTTTCGACCATATGCGCTGGCATAGCGCGGGCCACGTCCTTCACGAAATCATCATCCAGACAGTACCCGGACTTACTCCAGCCAAAGGCGAACACGGCAAACACGCTTTCATCGAGTATCGTGGTGATATCAACCCCAGACTCAAAGAGACCTTGGAAAAACAGACTAACATGCTGATTGCTGAAGGCCGACCAATACATACCGAAATGGTGAGTTTGGAAGATTTAAAAAAAAGAGTTAGTTGGGTACCGGAACATTTACCCAAAAACAAGCCGCTAAGGATTTTACAAATATCCGGCTTTGCTCCGACTCCTGACGGCGGTACCCAAGTCAAAAATACGTCGGAAATCGGCCAGATTTTTGTCTCTGAAATCGAACAGTTGGGAGAAACTGTCCGCGTCCATTACCATGTCTCTGACTTAACCAAAGCGCCGATTCAACCAGCGATTAAACCAAGTGCGGCTCCAACAAATCAAATCACTTTGGATGCTTTTCGCTCGCTCCTTTTGGAAATGCAAAATCAATTGCTCGAGTTGGTTTCTAAAACAGCCTCTACTCAACTGGAGCAATTAAAAGTCAATTATTTCGGCAGCCACGGGATAGCTACCCAACTTATCAAGCAACTCAAAGACTTACCCCAACTAGATAGGAAAACCGCCGGAATACTCGTCAATGAATTTAAATCCAGTGTTGATCAGGCATTTACTCAACAACTGAATAACGCCACTACCAAAGAAGTCTGGTTTGATGTAAGTCTTCCCGGAATCCTCCCTCCTGAAGGGCATCTGCATATCGTCACTCAAGCCATCATAGAAATCACGCGGATATTTGAGCGGATCGGTTTTAGTCGTGTCCGGCACCCGGAAGTCGATTGGGACTATTACGCTTTTGAATCACTCAACATGCCCCCCGATCATCCGGCCAGAGATGAATGGGAGACGTTCTTTATTGACCATAAATTTCCCTCTCCTCTTAAAGGAGAGGGTCAGGGAGAGGTCCATAAGGGAAAAATAGTTCTTACTCCCCACACTTCCAATGGCCAGGTGCGCGAAATGGAGAAAGGGAAGCTGCCAATTCGGATGATCAATATCGCCAAATGTTACCGCCGCCAATCAGATGTCTCACATGTGCCGATGTTTCACCAATTTGAAGGCCTATTTGTAGATAAAAATGCATCTATCGGCGACCTCAAAGGCGTCATGGATTATTTCTTTAAACAATACTATGGTCCTGATAGAAAATCGCGGCTCCGGCCTTTTCATTTTCAATTTACCGAACCGTCTTTTGAAGTGGATATCAACTGCGGCGTGTGTTTGGGAAAAGCCCACCTGCCGGACGGGCAGGGTTGCAAACTTTGCAAAGATGGTTGGTTAGAGTTGGGTGGAGCTGGC
>LCEX01000048.1 GCA_000995415.1 Candidatus Gottesmanbacteria bacterium GW2011_GWC1_43_10 | reverse complement strand
AGCGTTTTACTGATTTGTTTGGGCCAAACTCTTTTCTGATTCTTCCCGCCCCAGGGAAAGTAATGTTTTAATCTAGTTGTGTTTTGGGTGGTCAGACAGCGCCAGAGATCCAAAACCGGAGTTCCAGTTACCTTTGACCAATCCAACTGGTTTAACTCGGGCAAAGGATTGATTATCACGACCAATTCAGCCATTTCCAAACAGCCGTTCCCAGATAGCGCATACCTCACCTTGTGGCCTAAAACCTGCCGGGCTGCAGCAATAGCTAGCGGATCCCAAACGACTACTTTGCGCCCCGCAATCACCAACCACCGCGCTAAATCCATACCAAAAGCTCTCTCAATATTTGGAGTTCCCACTTTATATGCTAGTCCCAGTATACTTACCCGAGTCCCTTTTTTAGTCAAGTCTAAAATCTGCTGCCGAATAAATTTAGCATACCACGCGTTGTATAAGTCTATAGTCTTAGGCAACATGCTTCCTAAACCTAAGCTATCCATAAACGCGGCTAGCGCCCGGTTGTCCCGCGGCCAACAAGGGCCACCGTAAGGTGTCGCACCGACGAAAAAACGCTTGCCCATCCGGTGCGCGAGCGCTCCTGTCACCTGATCGACATTTGCTCCGGGGACTTGAGCCGTGAGCGCACACAGCATATTGGCAAAAGACACTCGCATCGTCTCATGTGTGTTGGAAGCGATTTTGGTGATTTCGGCTTCAATCGGCATTTGTCGCATAATGGGCGCGGTTTTTTTTATTAACGGCGCGTGTAATGTGATAGTCATATCTCCGGCCCGCTTACTAGATTCACCAATCAACAAATAATCAGGTTCGATCAAACCTTTGACTACTTCACCCAAAGCAATAAAAATCGGGTTGTAACAATATCCAAGATTCGCTCCCAATTTTTTCCCCGCTGCCTGTTCAAGTTCCGGGATGATCACAAATTCACTAGATCCTGGCAGTACAGTACTTATGACCAATACCAAATGATAAGTTTTTTTCCGAGCTATTGCTCGGCCGATGCTACGAATGACTTTTAAAACGTACTGCAAAGAAAAACCGCCGCTGGCATTACTGGGGGTAGGGACGATGATACAAGAAATATCTGATTCCAGTACTGCTTTTTCCGCATCGAGCGTCGCGGTCAGTTTTTTGCCAAAAACTTTTTGTAAGCGCCGGGCTACTCCCGGTTCAAAACTGACTAAAGTTCCAGTATTTATGCCTTTAACGATCTTGTCATCCGGATCTACTCCAATTACCTGGTGTCCTGCCGCAGCTAGACAAATCGCCAAGACATGGCCTACCTTACCCAAACCAAAAACTGAAACGCGTTTCATAGAATTATTTTTTAAGTTGATGTTTAGTCGGTACGGCTTCATATATATCGCGAAACGGGTCAGACCAGAGACCATTTTTGACTGCGGTCGCGACTTCGACAAATGCTTCCTCAACTCCGTGTTTAGGCAAAAATTTGAGTTTTCTCCCTACATGCGCTCCTGAGACACGATAATCTCTAGGATCAGATTTACCCGGACGGACTTCTACTTTAGCCCGCGGAAAATATTTGTGCGTAAGTTTTATTAGCTTCTGTTTCTGGCAATTTTCACTGACGACATTAAATATCTCGCCGCTTATTTTAGCAGATGGTGCTGTCAAACACCTATAAATCACCCCGACTGCGTCGTTGATATGTAAAAATGGCCGCCATGCCCGAGGCGCAAAAATACTGATGTCTCGACCACTGGCAGCCCGTCTGGCTAGATCGTTTATCAGTAAATTAAAACGCATCCGAGCAGAAACGCCGCAAATAGTCCCAAACCTTAAGATGCAAATTGCCAATTTTCCCTGGGAAATTTCCTGTAAACTTTTTTCAGCCGCGATTTTAGTCTGGGCATAAAGTGACAAAGGTTTTAGCGGCGTATCTTCGCAGGCCAAAGTCTCTCTATCCACTAAACCATAATTACTACAAGTACTACTAAAAATCATCCGTTTGATTCCTATCTTGGCCGCTATTTTTGCCAAGCCTAAGGTCGCCTCTGAATTGATCGCGGAAGTGGCCTGTCGATCTACTTCACAAGCAGTTTCTCCTACCAAAGCTGCTAAGTGCACGATTGCCGTTACTTGCCCACAGGCGGCTTTTAAAGCCTGAGTGTCTCGGATATCACCCACTACCAAACGAAAATTTGGATGTGGCAAAAAAGAGCTGATGCCTTCTGCCCCAAATAACAGCTTGTCATAGACCACGACCTGCATTTTCTTTTCCAAAAGATATGCGGTTAACGCCGATCCGAGATATCCAACACCACCAGTAATCAATACTTTCATTTTACTAAAAACGATCTTTGAGATAAGTAAAAGCCGAAAACTTGGGAAATAGGAGCGCCCCAATTTCGGCATTTAATCCGTCTCTGCCGCTTGTCTGTAAATCAAAATTAACTGTCCCAAAAAGCAGTTGGGTCAAACGGGTTTGCTCGATCTTCAGCTCGACACCTGGGTAAGTGCCGGCAAGATCAAGTTTTGCTTGGCTTTTTCCTGTCTTTATCATAAGTGTCCGAGGCACTAATTCTGATTTTATCAGTCTGACCCGCTCTTTAAATACCGGTGTCAATAGTTTAAGCAATTTTTTTAAATCCAATATCCTCGCTAGACTCCGGCTGTTGGGCTTATATTCTACCACCTGCTTTGCCTCAAACTGCATTAAGTACTTCGAAAACGGATCATCTGGCGGTAGGGCAGCCAAAAAATGATCCTTAGCCCGCCTCTTAGTTTCATACAATAAGTAAGCTAAAATCCCGTCGTAACCGGCTGGATGTAACGCACCGACCTCAACCACCTCAAATTCCGAAGTCCCAGGTGCACTATGCCAAACATAGCCGGCAAACTGCTTTTTGCTACCTATAAGCACCCGGCAGACTCCACCGTTTCTCCAGACTGTAGGAAAAAATGGCTTAAGCGACTTCGGATCTCGAACTACTGCACCAATTCTGGGCTTTACATTTTGGGTGTACAGATTTAGGATTTGTGCTTGATCTAGCGCTTGGCAATCACGCATCAATGGTTCTGGCGGTAGGGCAGCCAATTTTTGCGAGACGTAAATCCCGTACCAAGGTCCAATCGGCGTCAATCCGAATCGGGCATAAAAATCCCTTTCGCCAAAAAGCATGAGCAAACACTTATCCTTCCTTTGCTGTTTTCTGATTGCATGTTTTAAGCAGTTGGTCGCATATCCTTTCTTTCGTAATCCCGGCGGGGTATATACTCCGGCGATACCAGCAACTGGAATCTTTACTCCACTAAACCAGATCGTTAATTCCAGTACTTCCAAACGGCTTAATAATTTACGCTGGTCGTCAACTAGCTGAATCAAAGTCGTCCCGATGCCGGGAGTTTCAACAAATCTCATAAGTTTTCTATATCCAGTAATTTACATCCTGAAGTCAACAAAGCCTTGACTATTTTTTGGGCATCTTGGGTTTCCAATGCTAAACCAAAAGGCAAATAAACCGCGTAGCGGGTCCAAAAATCAGCAGCTGGAAATTTTCGGTCACTTAAATTTGCATATGGAGGATGTTCACTCAGAGTCCGGTATTGTCTTACGCCACTAATGCCGCACCTTTTTAAGTATTTAACTAAACTATGAGGTTTGGGAGTAAAAACTATTTGATGCAAAGGCGGAACTGCTCCCGGGACTTGAAAGATTTTCCGCTTGAGCATTTTTTTAAAAACCGCAAACACTGCCTTTTTTCGGGTAATTCTTTTATCAATTGCCCCAAGTTGCACTAAACCAAAAGCGGCTAAAATGTCATTAAATCGGAAGTTGCTGCCAATGCCGTGGATCAAATTGGTACGGCGCCAATTTAGGTCTCCTTGATCAATTAACTGACTAAGTTTACGAAAAAGAGTGGCGGAATTAGTGATCAGTGCTCCTCCCTGACCACAAGTGATGATTTTTGGGACACTAAAAGAGTAAATCCCGATAGTGCCAAAAGTGCCTGCACTTTTACCCCAAAACTTATGTCCCAAAGCGCAGGCGGCATCTTCGATCAGCGGCAAATGCCGGGCACGGCAGATTTGGGCTACTTGAACTAGATTTTGACCGGTATATCCGGAAAAATTGACAAAGCAGACGCCCCTTGTCTGTGGAGTAATTCGTTTTTCAAGTTCGTGGGGTGACATGCAACCAGTAGTTTGATCGATATCTACGAGTCTGGGCTTAAGACCCAAAAAAGCCAAAGCATTGATGGTTGACACTACTCCGTAAGCTGGAACCAAAATTTCATCTCCGGGCTTTAGTCCAAGAGCCAGGGCCGCAAGTGATAGTGCCACGGTGCCGCTCGTAGTCAACACGCAATATTTGGCTTTGGCAAAAGCAGCTAATCTCCGGGCAAACTCCATTGTGACCGGACCCGGTCCTATTTGGCCGGAGAGAATTTGCCCACGTACCTTCTCGGCGTAACTCGGCTCAAACCATGGCTCACACAAAGGTATATTATACATATCCAGTTACGAAACAAAATCTAATTGCTGACTGATTTTTTCCCATTTTCGCCCACGGAGTCCCCATTCTTCGCTATTTGCATAGGGAATATTTTTGGTGAAATCATACTTTTTGCCCGGATATTTATCACCCATATTGACTAAGGAATGTTTGTGGTCAATATGAAAGATATGACCTATCAATTTACTATCAAAACCGCTGGCCGCAGCTGATAGGGCAAAGCGCGAATCCAGATGTAACCTGGCATCAGTAATATTTTCGTCAAATCCGCGCAAAATTTTACAGGAATCGGTATCGAGCAGCAAAAAATCGCCGCAGGCATTGGTATATGGCGGTTGGTTATATGGAGGCAGGTCGCAGACATCGATCCCAACTATCTCGGGTGGGTTCTCAATCTGTTCGGGACGCGCCCGGCTAAAATCGGCTTTACGCCGGATGCTGACACGTTCTGCCCGGTACAAACATTTTCGTTTCAGGCCGTAGTTTTTGAGATAATTTACCGTATCGCGACCCAAAAAAATATCTGCTCCGGAAATCAAAATAAAGTCTGCTTGGCTAGTTCGGATCGCCGCATTTAGACTAAAGTTGAGCATTATTTTAAACTCTCGGCTTCGGCAAAGCTCGCGGTGAATTTCCGGGGCCACTACGATGGCCCGCAAAAATGGGAATTTCGCGACCAAGGTCTCTGCAAGTTTTGGTTTCTTAGCCGGCGGATTCCATTCAACCAAGGCGACGCGAAAATCGATGTTACTTCCCGTAAATAACGCCCGATTGTAAGTTATGGTAGACTCGAGGTGCTCTCGCCAGTTTGGCTCATAATCATCATTTCTCCCGATGAGCGTAAACTCAAGTGAAAACCTTTTAGTGCTCAAACACCGCTGACACAGATCGGAAATAGCCGCTAGGTTGTGACTCACAAACAAGATCGTCCTTCCCTCACGGATAATTTGGCGCATCTTCAGTAGACACTTCTTTTGAAAAGCTTCATCCCCAACGGCCAATGCCTCATCGATAAGTAAAATGTCAGATCTTAAGTGGGCGGTCACCGAAAAAGCTAGTCGCACATACATCCCGGAAGAATAAAATTTTACTGGCGTATCCAAAAAATTTTCGATTCCGGAAAAATCTACGATTTCTGCAAATTGGCGCGAGATCTCCCGCCTCGGCATCCCCAAAATCGCGCCACAAAAATAGATATTTTCGCGCCCAGTGAGTTCGAAATGAAAACCGGCTCCGGCCTCAAGCAGACTAGTGATTTTCCCTTGCAGGGTGACCTGACCCGAAGTCGGCGGTGTGATCCCGGCTAGGATTTTGAGAAGCGTTGACTTACCACTACCATTGGGACCGATGACCCCAACTGTTTCTCCGGCGCCAACTGAAAAACTGATATCATCCAGAGCCCAAAATAGTTGGTTTTCTCTCCCTTGGGGCGTCGAAAAAATACCGCTTCTAAAAAATCGTTCTAATTCTTCGCGCAACAACACTCGTTTTTTTCGAGAAAATACTTGGTATTTTTTGCTCAAGTGTGCGACTTCAATCACTGGTTTCATAGCTTTAAGGTTAACTCCATTTATTGTTCGTATATTGACATCGTTTTAGACAATGTCGGCGAAATATTTTTCTGATTTGAGAAATACACCTATCCCCAGTCCAAAAAAAACCAGACTTACTAAAGCTGCCAGTCCAAAACCCGGCCAATAGGAAAATGTACTGCCAAAAAATGCTTCACGTGCGCTTTCAATTATGGCTGCCAAGGGATTGAATTTTAAAAAAAATGTATATTTATTTCCAACTAAATTTGCCGGATATACAATCGGGGTCAGAAACAGAAGAATTTGCAAAGCAAAAGGAATGATAAAACGAATATCCCGGTAAAATACATTCAGGCTTGCCAAAAATGCCCCCAGTCCGGCAGTAAAAATAAGTAATACCACCAAAGCCAGCGGCAGAAACAAGAACCCCATGAGGTTTGGTGAAAATTGAAAATAAACCAAAAGCAAAGTAAACACCAAAAATGAAACCAAAAAATCCACTAGATTTACGATCGTGGCCGCCAGAGGCAGCACCAGTCTGGGAAAATAGACTTTTTCGATCAGGTTCCGGTTGGCAACGATGCTTTCGGAAGAAGCTGAAACTGCGCGAGTAAAAAAATTCCAAAACATGAGACCCGGATATACAAACAACGGATAAGGAATACTTCCGGTAGGAATTTTGGCAATATTTCCGAAAAGAAAAGTAAATACTATCGTCATGGCTACGGGTTGCAATACCACCCACACGACACCGACGATAGTTTGTTTATAACGCAAAGCGATATCTCTCCAAACCAAAAAATAAAACAACTCCCGCTGATTCCAGAGTTCTTGTAAAACTTTGGGGAGGGAGGTCTGGTTTTGGGAAATGATTTTTGCCATCGCGGCTACAAATATATCAGAAGTGCCAAAAATTACCAACAAGATATGTTATGATTGACTAAACTATGGGTCGCGGGATTGAAAGGTTAACTCCACAGATTGTGGCTATCAGAAAAGAACCGCTGCCGCCATTAGTTGCCATTCCTGCCAGTGTAGCAGCTACTTTGCCTTGGTGGCTGACACTACCGGCCCAAGTAGCCCTAGCCAATACCTTCTACCACGCGATGCAAAATCGCCCCTTAAATGAAATTACTCAACCCACGATTGCCTTGTGGTTGATTGCTCAAGTTGTTGGTGGTTATGTCATGGCCAAGAACTTGAAGTTAAATAAGTTAGTAAGTGACTCCACCACTTTTGCCCTGTCTAAGGTTTTTGACAATAAATGGGTGGTAGTCATTTCCGGAAGTCTATTAGGCCAGTTACAAAACCCAGCCAATTCCGGAAGTTTTGCTCTTGCATTAGCAGATGATCCTCTCATTTTTTGGTCCACTCTAGCTGCGGGAACTGCTATCAACAGTTTATATAGTGTGGGGTCGAACCTGGCTATCCGTCATGGTTTGGGAGATCGGTTGATCGAGCTGACAGACCAATTCATGTCTCCGCTTATCAATTTTGCCGAGCCTTATGCGCAGAAAATTTCTCAATCTACTGAAGAGATTTGCAAACGCAGTGGTTTACAAGGACTTGATATCATACTGTTTTTGCCGCCTATGAATCCTGTTTCCGAAATCCCAACCAAACATTTGCTACCTCTGACTCCGGCAGCTTACTCGCTACTTCGCTCACGAAGTTTTCAATAACTTAGAACCTTAAACAAAGTTACCATGATTTTGCTAGTATAAAATCATGTCGGGAAAAAGTGTGGTGATGCTGGGTATGGTGATCGGATCGGCAATTGGCGGCTATCTGCCGATACTTTTTGGCGCGAGTTGGTTATCTTTGTGGTCGTTACTGGGAAATGCCATCGGCGGAGTGATCGGCATTTGGGTTGGGTTTAAACTTTACAATGGCTAAGGGCTCGTTCGTCCCGATTTAATCGGGACGAATACGGCCCTTTGTGCCGCATATTTCAATATTATAGCGATCCACGTTATCGACAGATGCGGCCTAATGATTGGAAAAATCTGCGAGTTACCTAAGGACCAGTTGTTTGTGTTTGGAGAGTTTGGCATCTGACCTGTTTTTGAGGTGGAGCTGGCGTTTGTTTTCGCGCTCGGTGTTTTGTTTATCCACGATTTTCTGACATTCCGTGTCGGGACAAGCAGTTGTAGTGTAGGTGACATGCGACAGACCGATTTGGTCTTGCCAGGTTTTGACGTGAATACGGGGCTTTCCGCAGCGGACACACAGGTTTTCAAAAGGTTTTTGCATAACTTTTTCCGCCCGTTTTCACCAGGTCGTGATTGAATAAATAAATCTGCTTAAATTGAGAAGTCGTCTACTAAAACCTTAAAAGATACTGAAGTAAAAATAGAGTATCTTTATCAACAAAAGCTTGAAAAAACCAAATCTTATTTAAACAGATCTATTGATTCAATCTGTACCAAGTATTTTACCACACATCTACCCAAAAGTCAATGTATACTATAGGACTAGTTATAACTGCTGTTCTTGAAATTTTCCGCTTTGAGAGTAGTCGGGATGAGAAGATTATGAAAAACTGAAGTTATCCCCTATTTCTTTCGCAACCAATACTTCTTGAGGGAAATTGTATCAATACAACACCTGTTTCCCGATCAGTCATAAAATTAACTTTAGCTCCTGGCTCTAATCTACGAAGCAAAACATCATCTGCCAGAACAGCATAAGTTTCATGATGAAACTTTATACCATAAGTGGTATTTCCGTTAGAATCTTTACCTGTCGAAACAATCTTGCCTTGCATAAATTTACAAAGTTTTCTATATATGCTTATCCAAGTAACTTGCATCTAACTTTTTGCATCAACTAGATCAAAAATTATAAGTGAGCTTGAATCAGCTGGGTATAATTGTCTATCTCCAAGGCTCTTCTGGATAACCACCTAAATTAAGCTTTTTTTGTGCAACTGTTTTTATGGCGGTAATCAAAGCGCTTTCAGTAAGTCCCCGAGCACTCGTTTGAGCGGAATACGTTTCTAAATGCGGTCGGTAAAATGTGCTGTTAAGCGTTCCTTCACGCTTAACTTCGTATATATGTCTATTAGAGTTTTCCGCTTCGACAAGCGTAACGTAAAGATATTGCCCAAAGTCAAAAGTCGGATCACCAGCACACACTTGTATTTCCTTGCCTAACCTAAGGGACCATCTTTATGCCATACCCAATTTTGAAGCCGACCGTAATATGCATACCTTGAATAGGTTTACCTGAAACTGCTTCATAAAAAATTGCGAGTACACCTCTCACGACTGGATCATATTTTTCATAAAAAGCGTCTAATTTTTTTCTTCTGCTTCAACGATAGCTCGTTGTCGGGAAAGATTGTCAAACAGATTTGGCATGAAGTCATTATATCAGACAATATCAAATCTATGTTGGGTTAAAAATGAGTTTTTGTGTTTTTAACCCGACGGGTTAAATAGCTTTCCCGCCTTCGCTGCCAACTTCGACCGGGCAGGTCGGCTCGAGTATTGTACCCTCCCCTGACTTTGGCTTAGGAGGACGACTTCGCCTCCGTAAAACATCGGTTTGGACGATTCTCTCTCAAAAAAAATGCAAATGCCTAAAGTCACCGGGACAAAATCTTACGCCACGTCTATGGTTCCGGCCACTGTCCAATTTTGCTCAAAATTTATAGCAAATAACTATTGCGTATGCTAGACTAAACAAGTGAATATAAAAAAAATTATCATAACGGCAGTATTTTCCGTTATCGCTTTTCTACTCATTTTTCCTCTATCGCTTGTTTTATTGTTATTACCATTTTTTGCAAATAACGATATATTGCTTTCTTTTTTAGCAGGATATTTAGCAATATTTATTATTTGTCTCACTTTATTTGTAATTCTAAAGCTAGCGCTAAAGCAAATCAGATATGCATTTTTGGGAGTCGGGTTATTTTTCGCAATCATCGCGATTTTCTATGGTATTGGTCGTGCCCGTCAAATCAATACAGTTAATAAGGTCATCGCAGAATTAAATGTTAAGGAATCTGTGGCCAAACAAGCTGTAATTGAAATTACAGATTTTCAGGATTATCCTACTTTCGATTCAAAAGGAGTATTGACAAAGATCAATTTCAAAATTACTTTCACCTCCAACACCACAGCTGATATGGGCATTTATCCTGGAATTAGCCTGCTCGCGAATCATTATACATCTGGTCAAGAATTTAGATTTTCACTCGACGCTGATAATGCCAAGTATGGAGATATCAATCGTGACAAGCACGGCGCAAATACAGTGTTTGCTGGAAGGAATGAAGTTGAGTTCGGTGTAAGTAATTTCATGGCCAAAATTGGTCAATATACCGTAGGTAATAATGGAAGATTTGAAGTTAAAACAGGATTCCAGATCAATCACAGTGATCCATATGGGTTTGGTCAAGGCAATGCGACTTCTATCGACAACGTGGTCGACAAAACAGGCAAAGTCACAGTAGACACTAGTGTAAACAAATTGGGCAACGTCTATCTAACCCGGTACTACAAAATAAGGTAGCCTAGTAACCTGTAGCTTTCAACCCGACGGGTTAAATAGCTTTAAACCTACTCTTTGAGAATTTTTTGCGCACAAGGGATTTTATTAACTGCTAATTAAAATTGTCTTTATCCATTCTTCCACTGGAATTGCCGGGTCATAAACTATGACGTCTTCTTCATCTACTGGTTTCTCAAACTCTTGCACATACCCAGAAAATTCACTATCCCGAGTATCGTAGCGTAGTTGGTGGCGCCGATTTTCTTTTTGCCGCTTTTTGGCGATTTCTTCTGGTACTTTAAGATAAATCACTTTGGTCGTAAATCCTGCCTTCGTGGCTACTGCCCGCGCTCGATCCCGCCACTGACGTGTCACCCAGGCAGTTTCATTGGCTACATTTTTTCCTGATTTAAGCGCCACTAGAAGTCGTTGGTCAGCTTCTGCAAATATAGTTGGCCAAGCAGCGTCCGGCACATCATCGTCACTTACTCCACCATACCCTTTGTCAGCTTTGATGTCATCCAAATTGATGTGCACCCAGCCCAACTGTTTTTCCAAGGCTTTTCCCAACGTAGTTTTTCCGGAAAAAGGAAGGCCACAAAGTAGGTATTGAACAGCTTTGTTCATTTGCAATCAAACTTATTAGTACAACAAATTTATCGGAGTTAATAGTTGTTATATCTTTCTAGAAATTAACTGACGAAGTTAGAATCTTTTATAACATTAATTTTAAGGAAGCTATACTTTTAACCGGAGGGTAACCCACGTTTTCTCATTAAGTCATCTTTTAAAAATAATTTATATGCCCTTCGAATCTTATTACCATCTTGTGCACTGATAGGAACAAGCTGCCAATTGCCTGAACCATATACCCCTCTTACTCCAGTTTGCAACTTCGTAATTTGACTTTAGTCTGTTAAGTATGGTCTCATAGTATTAATGCCCAGCATCTTAACAGACGAACA
>LCEX01000047.1 GCA_000995415.1 Candidatus Gottesmanbacteria bacterium GW2011_GWC1_43_10 | reverse complement strand
CTAGCACTTTTTCTAGCATTCATGTAGAAAAATTCGAGCGGAACTAGATTGACAGAATGAATATCATTTCAGGAGGATTTTCTCGTGACTAAATGCGATCCTATAGAGTTTGAGTTGATTATTTTCTAAGTAACCACACCAAGGGTAGGCTGAAGAAGCCAAAGCCTAGGAACTCCAGGATTTGCGGCCAGAAGAGGAGATAGATAGTTGGCAGTTCACAGTTTCGGCCAAAGGCCGATCCGCCTTTGGCGGATGCAGTTTGCAGAAGTTCGCCAGTTTTCCGACTGCTGACTGCCCACTGCCAACTCGTAATTTCCACCGTTGGCCCGAGTTTGTTGATGGGGATGTGCGGTTTGGGAAAAAATTAGCAGAATTTTTGGATACACATAGTGTTACAGCGGTTGATATCTTTTAAATCATAACAAGACTTTTTTTGCGTCATCACCAGAGCTTAGAACTCTTATTCTTTTCCAGATTGAGGTGAAATGAGCGGGCCTTTCTCAACTGCCCGTTCCGCAATGCGAGTGAGTTGCTGATTGGCTTCTTTGAGAGATGTTTGCAGATGCAAAATTTCTGCTTGAAAGTTTTTGATCGCACTTTCCAGCGAATCAATCTTTTGTTGCAAAAGTTGGGTGGTGGCTTGAGATTGTTGCTGGGCTAAAGCTTTTTGGTGATCGTATTCGCGCGTCAGTTCGTCGGTTGTTTTGGCAATTGCTTCTTTGATTGCTTTGTTGAGTTCGGTTTCAAAAGTAGATACCTTTTGGCGCAACTCTTTGAGCTCATCTTCTTGAAGCTTTAAATCAGCCTTTTTGACGGCAATTTCTGCCTCTGCTTTTTGTTTTTGTTCGGTAAGTTCTTCTGTTTGGCGTTTTTTAAGTTTTTCAAATTCATATTTATATTCTTCTTCTTCGCGTTTCTGGGTTTTTTGAGTTTCGATTTTTTCTTGTGTCAGAGTTTGAGTTTGCTTAACGTGAAGTTCATTGAGTTGTTCCAACACTTGTGTTGTCTGATCAAATTGATTGCTGACTTCGGTTAGTTTTTCTTCCAGGGATTGCATCAGATCTGCAATTTGCGCGCTAAGTTGATTTTTTAGTTGGTTATTGATAGCTGTAAGTTTTTTGGGCAATGTAGCAGAAGGCAGCTCTGTTTGTTGGGAAAGCAATGCCTGATAAGCGTCAAAAATTTCTTGTTTGGTGCTTTTATTGGAAACTGATGGTTTAGTTTGCATTGCGATACAGATCGTATCATATTACGAATGCTTGTCAAGTGGAAATAATAGAGGAAAAACATAATAGAGGAAAAACAGAGGGAGAATACAATATTTTTAATAAATAATATTTAAACTAACACAAAATTACGCTATTGCGTAAATTTGTGCAAACATTTACAGTAAAAGAAGAGCGATACCTTGGTTTTTAAAGCACTGTATTTAAATCTTCGACCGTAAGATTGGGATTGTTTATCATGAAAAATATCTCTACAGCATCGCACATTTCACCACAAGTAAAAGATGTACTTCGACTTTTGGGAGCAGGAACCTTACTTGTGAGTCTATTTATGTTTCCCGGAGCAGGTTTGGGTATTGGCGCTATTTACTCAGCATATAAAAAACTGCAAAGGGAAAAAGATTATGAAAAGTGGAAAAAATACAATTTGCCGCGTCTTAAATTTATTCTACGGCGACTTCATAAACAAAAATTGGTTACGACCGTTGAGAAATCTGGAGTGACTAGTATATGTCTCACCAAAAAGGGTAAACTAAAAACTTTAAAATACAAACTTGAAGAAATGGAGATTGATAGATCTAGGCATTGGGATGGTAAGTGGCGGCTCGTTATTTACGACATTTCCAAGTTTAAACGTAAACAACAAGAGGCTTTACGACGTATGCTTAAAAAGCTCAAGCTGCTGCAACTCCAAAAAAGCGTCTATTTGACTCCGTATCCCTGCGATAATGAAATTAATTTTTTGCGAGAGTATTTTGGAGTGAGCGAGGGGGTTTTGTATATAATCGCTGAAAAATTGGAAAACTCAGAGAGCTATAAGGAATATTTTGGAATTTGATACTATCATAAATATACGCCATTGCACGAAATTGTGATTATATTGTTATAGCGGTTAATTATCAGTAATTTTGCTATAGTAATATATATTTTGTTCTCTTTACAAAGTGTGTTTATTCTGTTACGTTAAAATATAACATGCAAATAAAACATTGTTATAAATATCCTTCTTTCGGGAGACAAAAGATAGTTCAGCTATAGATGGGATAGACCATTTAGTATAACTTCTACCTCCTGAAACTCAGGAGGTTTTTTTATAAGTTCAAAAATTCGGGTGGGAGGGTGAGCTGACACCTCCATAAACGCCAGTAATGGATAAACCAGATCAGGTGAGGTTGAGAAAGCTAGGAGTATTTGTCTCTAAACAACCGGCCCGTAATTTTTTTACAACTTTATTTTACAATTTAATATGATGGTGGCTGAATATGTTGTTACTCAGGGCAAAAGCACGGCAAAGTATAAACCGTACAATAGCGGTTTATTGTTATACTAGCCGGTTGGTTCGTCCACATTTTGGAAGTGGTTCACAAGACCACTACTGGGGAGGGCGAAGAACTTGAATAGTAAATCCGAATGAAAGACAGAAGTGTCAGCCATTGCACGAAATTGTGATTGTGTGATCAAAAAAGAGATTATTATGGAATAGAATTTTTCTTTAACAAATAGAGAAATGGAAGCGGCAAGAGTGCAAACCCAATAAACTCCAGAATCTGCGGCCAGAAGAGGAGATAGATAGTTTGCAGTTCACAGTTTCGGCCAAAGGCCGATCCGCCTTTGGCGGATGCAGTTTGCAGAAGTTCGCCAGTTTTCCGACTGTTGACTGCTCACTGCTGACTGGTAATTTCCATCCATTCGCATGAGTTTGTTGACGGGGACGTGCGGTTTGGAAAAAAGAAGGAGATAAAAACTTTTCATTTCCGGAAGAGGTCAAGCGAAAGTTGAGATTGTCTAACAATGCTTCGCAGTGTACCTACAGGTATTTCTTTTGAGTGAAATGAGACTGTGGTATGTGCTCCTGTCGTTTTGTTAAAGTATTGCTTATGGCTGCTTTTACTGACATTTACTGCAAATCCATGTTTTAGAAGGATGGTTTCAATTTGCCGAGGTTTTAAAGGAGCTAATTTCGGCATAATCAGTAAGCTAAGCGTACAGGTTGAGGGATGCTAACTTCTGTTACGCTTATGAAATAATCATCAGTATCCGGTTTTGGTACCTCAGTATTGGTTTTTATAAGCCCCTCGATATGACATTGAATTGCTGCATGGATATTTTTTTTGGCTTTTTCAATGGTTTCACCGAAGTCTGAAATACCCAGCGTAGGGACATCGGCAATATAAGATGAACCTTCTTTCCGGATAACAACCTGGTAACGCAAGATAGCAGTTTTCATATTGAGTTTAGTATATCACACAAACGCTATACTTTTCCCAACGTGTAAAGAAAGGGAATTGGCAGGAGCAGGAACCCCACGAACTCCAGCACCTGCGGCCAGAAGAAAATATAAGCTGTTAGCTTACAGCTTTCAGCTTTCAGACAGTCTATCGGCTGTGAGCTGATAGCTGATGGCTCGATAATTCCCCGTTCGCCCGGTATTGACAAGTTAGACATATATTGTATGATATTTGTATGAACTACACAGTCAATATTTCATTACCCAAGCTACTCGCAGATCAAGCCAGGGCCAAGGTCAAACAGGGTCACTACGCTTCATTAAGTGAAGTCATTCGTACTGCTTTGCGAAATTTCCTGATGCCTGATGTGCCAGTTTACAAAATGAGCGCCAAAGCTGAAAGGAAAGCACTTAAAGCTCTAAAAGACTACAAAGAAGGTAAAACTCGTCAAATTAAGTCACTCGATGAATTAGATGATTTATGATCATTCATTTGACTGCTTCATACGAAAGAAAGCACAAGAAGTTGATTAAGAAAAATTTCAAACTACGAGACAATATCAAGCAAAAACTCCAAGTTTTCCAAAAAATCAAAAACACCCATCGTTACGACTACATAAATTGAGTGGTAAAAAAATTGAAGAATGGAGTATTTCAATTACTGATAGCATTCGAGTTATTTTTCAATATATTCCCGAAGGGATAGTACTAACTGATATAGGTACTCACGACGAAGTTTATTAAGATTTTTTCAATAAAATCCATAGAAATGGTAGCGGCAAGAGTGCAAACCCAATAAACTCCAGAATCTGCGGCCAGAAGAAAATATAGATTGTGAGTGATTCATTCCACCTCCGCCTTAGCTTACTTTGATCCTTTTCACTACTATTCGTAGACGGATCAAAGGGCGCTTGGTCGGCGGACTTAGGTTCCTCTTCGAGGAACCACGCATTCGCCCAGTTGTTAACGAGGACATGATCTTTGAGCCTTTGAAAATAGGGAAATTCCTGAGTTTTCGCAAACGCCACCCAGCCAGCGTTATATGACTGATTCAAAATAAGTGTTTTGTCTTTATTTTTACCTGGTATTTCCACCCAATATTCAGCCGGGTTGGGATGGAGGACTGAAATAGTCTTAGAGACTTGAGTTTCAATAGGATTATTGCTCGGGCTTGACTTAAGATGCGTAAGTTCTGGATAAGGAAACTTATAAACCTGGATCCGACTAATATCATTAATACTTGGGATATCTCCGATTGCATCATTTAGTAAATATACGTTATAACCTAAACCATCGCTAGTTAGCGGCGGAAGAATCAAGTAGCTAGTCTCCCAAGTTGGTGTTTCCGGAAGCAGAGTTTCAAGTTCCACGTGTTTTGCAGTTTGGTTGATCAAACTGATAAGTAAAGGCCGGCCGGAAACATGTTTACTTGTCACGGCGACTAAAAATCCGTTCCGGTGTTCCAGTTGGGGAATATTAAATGATAAACAACTCCGTTGGTTGGTAGCGGTGAACTCAAGATACGCAGTTTGTTGATCAGATTTTGTTTTTGCTTCCGTAGTCCCATTCCGAAATAGGTCACACTGTGTGACTTTTGCCGGATTTAAATCCGGCACCGAGTCACTCGTATAGACCAAAGTTGTTGACCGCGGAAGTGCGATTTGTTGACCTTGTGCTACGGGAGAAAGGATGAGCTGATCCGGAGTTTCTGTTACGTGAAATTCCCGCTGCGAAACAGCCCGTTTAGTAAAAAGTGATCGATATTGATAGATATAGTCTAAGGCACTTTGAGCAGTTTGATAATTACCCAATTCCTGGTATGCCAAATCAAAATCAGTCCAACTGTAAGGCGGGGAGACGCTGGGCAAATTTTGGCCGACTTGGACAAATGAATTACTTGTTAAACCAACCCTTTCATAAATAGTTAGTTTGTCAAATTGGGCGATGCGTTTAATGGCAGGTACTTGGGATAAAAGCGTTTTTGTTTCGTCAATAAACAGGCTGCGGTTATTGCCGGTCGAAAGCAAATTTTCATCAAGGATCAGATACCCCACGTCATATTTTGCCGAGACGTTTGCGAATTTTAGTGCATCTTTGGCATAAATCGCATAACTTAGTTCCCAAAAATAGTTTTCATTTTGTTGACTCCACGGATCAAAAGCCCGATCCAAAAGCGGCTGATTCAACCCATACCACAAAAATCCGCTGCCGCGATATCCAAACGAATAATGTTTCCAGCTCCAATATTCCGGTTGGGGTAAAATAGCGACACGGCTGGCGGGATCGAGTTGTCCCATATATTTGAAAAGAGCTGGATAAGCCGGCGGTAGTTTGATCCGTAAATTTGCATAAAATAAATGGCCTGTAAATACAGGTAAAGACACAATTACTATTGATAGAAAAATAAAGCCAGCCAAAAACACACGCTGAATTGCTCGTGATTTAGAAAAAGCATGCAACAGCTCTGTCATTCCCAGAGCCAAAAAGATGCTATATGAAAACGCAAATAGTAAGCTACCTTTGGTAAAGGAAAAACGGAAAATTTCGGCAAAAAACGGGATATGTGAACGAAGGTATCCGACCGATTCGCGAAGCAAAGGGATATTGGTACCGAGCATCCAAAAGCCCATAAGAAAAGTTAAACCAAATGCAGACAGCGGCCAACTCAGAGAGTTTTGGGTTTTTGATTTTTGTACTAAACATTTAATCAAACCCCAAACTGAAATCAAGCCCAAAGTGATGGACAAGATCAAAACCAGAGGTTGGTTGATATAATTCCTCCATGGTTGCATCAGCAGTTGCGGTTTGTTATTTTGGTTCAAATCGACATAATCGAGGCTGAAACCGCGCAAAAGAAAAACATTAACTATATCTCCAAACGCCTGGTTGCGCACAAAAATTTCTTGGCTGGACATCTGATTGATTTTGGCCTGGGCGATCACGGGCGCATTGTGAGGTAGGCCATAAATATAGGGCAGCAACCAAAAGAGGTTGACCAGGATAAATCCGCCTAAGGCTATGGCGCTGCGTTTGAAAAACCACCGACCCTGTTTTTGTTTTAATCCCGAGAATGAGTAAGTCAAAATAAGACTTAAAATCAAAATCAGGGTAGTCAAAAATAAGGTTGTGACAAAATACTGCGGAGTCGTCAAGAGCGAAACCAACAGAAACAAACCTAGGGTTCTCTTTGATCCCTGTTTAAGATAAGCGATGAGGGTTAAAGCCAGCCAGGGGAGAGCGGCAAAATGCACTGAAAACACTTCAAGCGGCGTATAAAACATTTGGATGGTCGCCAGGTTGAGTTGATAAAAAAGCCCTCCGGCTAGTGAGATCAGCCTAACGTGTTTATCGTCTTGTTTAAGGTGCATTAGTAATACATATATCCCTGCGCAGCCCAAAAAGTGCATCAGAAACTGGAAAAAGTAGCGCAGTAAATTCTGCGGAAGCACCAAAGAGACTGACCACAAAAATAAAGTGTGGATGGTAAGTGCGATATGGGACATCCCGTCATAAAGGCCAAGACCGCGGTGTTCCTGCCAGACTCCCCACAGATTTCGTACTAAATTGGCCCTAAAATTTAACTCCGGCATGACGTTGTCCCAGCCCATCAGATATGTGCCGGGTTTGAAGTTAGTGAAAATGATCGCTAGCTCAACGGCCAAAAGGACAAATATGCCCCAATTTTTTTTAGCCCAAGAGGTAAATTTTTGCATAAGTAGTTAAGATCACTTACTTAAACTATAATACTTTTTGGTCGGAGTAAAAGCCATGTTTGCGAAAGCACGTTTGGGGCTTTTATCGAGTCCGCGCATCGTGAGGTACAGTTGCATCAGGATTTTTTCCGGCAGGATGACCGCTACCAGAAACTGTAGACCCATGTGCAGATACCCGGAGACAGGCATGCGATAACCCAACTCCCGCATGGCTGCGAGTCTGATTGAGATAGTATTTAGGCATTTTTCGCGTAAATTTGTGAGCGAAGCATTTTTGCCATGTAGCCGATATTTATGCAAAACTTCTGGTAAATTGGCAAATTTGCCGTAACTTAAGAATTTAAAAAATGTGTAATAGTCATCGTTCACGCCGTATTTATCCTCATACAGTTTGGTCCGGTCAGGCAATAAGCTGCGCCGGATCATGGTTGATGGATGGATGAGCGGATGGATCGAACCGAACTGCCGGTAAATCTCGGCATGAGCTTGGGGTACGTGTTTGATCCCCAGAGTTTCACCATTGGCATTGATGACTTCAGCCTGAGTGCCCACCAGAATAGTGCGCGGATGTTTCAGTAAGTAATTTACCTGTTTCTCGATCCGGCTAGGTATGGCCACATCATCAGCGTCCATGCGGGCGATGAATTGGCCTTTGGTGTACTTGAGCCCATGGTTTGAAGCGCCATTTCCGGCAAAATTGGCTTGTTTGCGGATCCGATAAGCTTTTATTTTTCTCGGGAAGCGTTTTTGGAAACCTTTGATCGCGGTCCACGAATCATCAGTTGACGCATCGTCAACGATCACCAATTCTAAATTCTTGTATGTTTGGTTCAGGATTGACTCAATTGCTTCCACGAGGAAACCTCCGGCATTGTGGACCGGCATGATGACGGAAACGAGTGGTTTCTGTTTGATCATATTAAATTGTGAGATTAGGTTTTTCATATTCATAATTCTGTTTGTCATTGCGAGCGAACGGAGTGAGCGCGGCAATCTCATTTTCGTCATTCTGAACTTGCCTGCCCGCCTCTGGTGGGTTTCAGAATCTGATTTAGATTGCTTCGTCGTCTACAACTCCTCGCAATGACATTTGTCTTTATCATCACGAATCTACCTATCGGCCTGCCACCGATAGGCAGATTCGCGTTGACAAAATATCTCTAAAACGTGTTATACTCTGATATATGAAAAAATCAGTTACCTATCGAACTATCATTGAAAAAGACGGTAAATACTATCATGGTTATGTACCGGCTCTTCCTGGTTGTCATACTCAAGGTAAAACCATTGAAGAGACTCAAAAAAATCTTAAGGAAGCCATGAAAGGTTGGCTTGATAGTCGCCAAGAGCTCGGTTGGCCTATTCCCCAAGATTTGCTTATTGAATCACTTCAGACTATCGAGTTGTCGACAGAGAAACCATTTCAATATGCCTAAATTGCCTGTTATTCCTGCACGTAAACTCATCAAAGTTCTCAAAAAGAAAGGTTTTACTCTTCATCGAATAAACGGCAGTCATCATATCTTCATTCGTAAAGACGATCAACTCAGCACATCTGTTCCAGTTCATCCAGGGCATGATTTAGGAAAAGGAATTACCAAATCAATCCTTGATGATGCACACATTAGTATCGATGAGCGCGAAGGGCCAATGGCCCTGTGGCGATCCCCGATCTAGTCGGGGATTGCTTCGCTACGCTCGCAATGACAAAATAATAGCGGAAGTCTGAACTGTTACCCACGTATGCCATATTTGACATTTTGAACTAAAAACTATAATATAGGCACATAATCTCCCCTGTGCTCGGATCTTCCGGTGCGCAGGGTTTTTTGTTATACTGGTCGTATGACAAAGAAAAAGGCTATTGTTATCATCGATGGCAGCAATTTTTATTACAAACTAAAAGAGCTGGAACTCCTTCATAAATCACTTTTTGACTACCACAGTTTCACAAAACATATATGTAAATCCTACACAGTAGTACATAAATACTATTGCATCGGTAAAATCAAAGCCAAACAGGAAGACACAAAAGCCCGTGAAATGATGGCTAAACAACAATCTTTAGTCACCCGACTTCAGAAAGACGGTTTTGTTATCCAGTACGGTTTTCTTTTGAAGACAGATCACCATTTCAAGGAAAAGGGTGTCGACATCCAGATGGCCGTTGACTTGATGCGTTCTGCCTATCGTAATGAATATGATGTAGCATTTCTTGTTAGTTCCGATTCAGACCTTCTGCCTGTTGTCAAAGAAGTTCAGGAAATCGGAAAAACAGTGGTCTACGTAGGATTTGCGCACCAATCAAGTTTTGCATTGTTGAAAAATTGTCGTGAGTCACGTCTCCTGACCAAAGCTGATTTACTTCCATTTGTCTCACAACGTTAATTTCAACCCCTATTCAATTTTCAAAGAGCTGACAAACCCACTTTTGGGCTGTACTCTGACTTTGTTTTATTTTTTTCCCTCTCTTAAGATAAGAGAGGGTCAGGGTGAGTTATGAAATATTTGTAACTCCTCCCATCCTCCTCTTAACCTAAGAGGAGGAGAAACAAAACCAAAGTGCAACCCAGGAGAATAAGTAGAACGACAAGTCGTTCAAACTTTTTCCTCCTGGGACGTCTGCACTGATAGTTCAGTAAAAACACCTTAACTAGGCGAGCTCTCCGATAATTTGGAGTCGCGGGCTCTTCTAGCCGGTGTTTTTTTCTCTGTTTCCCCGCGGAGGAAACTACAACTTGTGACCCGAGTCCGGTCACAAGAGGTTATACGGCCTAGGCCGTGGGTGCGGCGGTCGGCGCGGCGCGGCGGGCGCGCAGAGCAGCGGCAGCAGGAGGAGCAGTTTCCTGGTCATAGCCAGGAACGGAAAAGGTAAAGCAGCCTGGAGGCCGCCTTGGCCGTCAGCGGCCGCCGCCGCACGTCCTCGAGGGTGATCAGCCTGGAGTTGTGAAGATCTTCGCGGAAAGCCCTGACCATAGCCGTGCCGAAAGGACGATCATAGACATTCAGATTCAGTTCCAGATTATAGGACAGGCTGCGGTGGTCCAGATTGTGACTGCCCACCGAGGACCAGACCCCGTCGATCACGGCGGTCTTGGAATGCAATATCGGGCCCTGCCACTCGTAGAGCTTGACGCCGCTCTTTAGCAGGCGGCCGAAGATGGCCCACGAGGCCCAGCGCACATAGGGGTGGTCGGTCTCGCGCGGGCCGATGATGCGCACGTCCACGCCGCGCTGCGAGGCCCGCACCAGCCGGCGCAGCACCAGCTTGTCGGGCAGGAAGTAGGCGTTGGTGATATAAATATACTCCCGCGCCATGTCAATGGCGTAGCGGTAGGCGTGCCGGATGGAGCGCACGTTGCGTATGC
>LCEX01000046.1 GCA_000995415.1 Candidatus Gottesmanbacteria bacterium GW2011_GWC1_43_10 | reverse complement strand
TGCGGCCATTTGATCAAGATCGCCGGTCTGTTGTGGTGCTTGTTGAGGTTGCTGATTATTTACTGCGGTAGTAGGCGCACCTTTCGATGTGCCGAGGTATACCGCTCCGGCGATAAGAACTCCGGCAATGATAATGGCAATCGGAATGGTTAATGTTGTAGTTTGCACCAGGGATTGTGGTGTTTCGTGTTCCATAGATTAATGATGATTATTTTTAGCAAGTGAATAATGAAAATACCAGCATAAACAGACCCACTACCTCACGACGGCCGTAGATCGGTGCTGGCTTAAAAGACTTAGTAAATTTTTGGATTGAGAATACCTCGCGCAAAAGCGAGTTTTAGATGACTGAACAGTGCAAGATCGGGGTTGTCTCTAGTATATAGTTTATAAAATAGTAAGCGGTAATCTGAAAGCGGAGGATGGACTTTAAATAGTCCGATAGTTAGTGTAGCAATGAGCCCCAGTATTAATATTAGTAGTCCATCACGCATCTCGCGCGGCACGACTAAAAGAGTATCTTTCCATGCCCCAATGTGTTTAGAGATGCTCGTATTACAACATTCCTGATTATTTGCCGATGACATTGCAACAGAACTCATGTCGGCATCGTGCATGAGGGTGTGTTTTGTCATGCTCGCACAAGCAAATCCAAAGGTAAGAACTCCCAATACAATTAGAATAACGGGGGGGTTTATTTTTTGGAGAAAGTTTGAGGTCATGATTTCATTTTATCAAAAATTTCTTCAATTAGACAGACCGGCGGATACCAGAAATTACCCTTTGTTTGCCCTTGTGGCGAGCTTTGTGCCAAGGGTAAACGTTTGACACCTATTGCACCCGGTCCGAGCTGTAAAACCAAATTTGAGAGCTTGGGATGTTTTGCTTAACTTAAGCAAAACTACCTAGTCTTATTCCAATCAGAGCTTCTTAATCTCCTCTAAATCTTTATGAGTTTGTGTAAGCACATTTTGAAAGCATCCACTACAGAATCTCCTTAAAGTGCTGAAACCTGATCCAGCTTTCGGTATTCCAAAGCAATCTTGTCCGGGCAGAATATCTCCATGGCACCTGCAACATTCGCTCTTGCGTTCAACAGTAACTCGTTTAGGTCTTCCGTTGGATGATCCTATCAGAGATGGTGTCTTACCTTTTGGATTTTGATTTTTCATATTCATTTTTTGCTTTATGCACCCGTCGAACCAATGTTTGAAGTATGTCGTCCAAAGTCTTGGTTTCAAGAATGGATTTGAATTCCTCTGTGCTACATTGCGACCTGTCTTTGCCAAGACGAGTATTGATTTCGTGATTGACCAACATTATTGCAGAGACTAGATTATTCTTAGCCCGAGCCTTAAGACTTGTGTATTTGTATGCAAGCTCTGTTCCTGTAATTTCTAGACTGACGTTGTTCAAAAGAATTTTTGCAAGACGAGTGCCTTGATCACTGATGCGACGTTTCGATTCTTCCCATTCTTTCTGTGGCTGAATAGGAAATGGTTCGGTCGGTGCTCGGCGTGTCATACCACCACGCTTTGCACTCCTGATAATTTCCTCAGCTTTTTCAGGATCAAGCCCGTAAAGCTTCAATCTATCCTTTAAATCATCAACGATGTGCTTCTCATCCATGTCTGCCAAATCTTCCTCCCATAGAGCGTCAACTATTTCTCCATTAACAACCACATCATTCTCCGATGCAGTTAGTCGCGTTGAGCCATCACGTACACTCGTAGGAACTTCTGGATCTACGCCACCGACAACCTTTTCCCAAAATGTCTGGTCATCATTTTCAAATTGTTTGAACTCCTTCACTCGTTGGTCAAGATTCATTCCGAGATGGGTGACGATATGACCTAGGTTGTCCGGGTGGGTAGGATCATTTTGTACGACCACGCGCATAATACGTCCCACGAATTGAATATATGGTGCAAGAGTACGGAACGGACGAAATATTGCCGCGACACTCAGCTTGGGGTGATCGAAGCCCTCACCTAGCATTTGTACCTGTATGATGCAGTCGAGAGTACCGTTATAAAGACTCCTTAATACTTCCTCTTGTTCCTCTTCCGTTTGTTTACTATGAATGATGTCCGCACTGTAGCCACGTTCTCGGTAAATAGCACGAATATCTTTTGCATGATTTATCGTGCATGCAACGGCAATTATTTGATGTCGTGTACCGGTCTGCCGTAAATCTTCAAGTTTTTCTAAACTGCTTTCCACGATGTGCTGATTGCACGGCTTGGCCAAGGCGACATTCCTGCTAAACCAATCCTCCTCTTTCATTTTAAGCACCTGTTCAAGTGTGTATTTTTTCCCTGAACCATCAATGAAAGAGAGTTCAATTTCCTTGGGAGCAACATAGCTCGCCTTTAAACGCTTTATATATCCCTTGAGAGTTGCACTTCTGAATGGATAGCGATATACCAGCTCGCCGTCTATTTCTTGTCGATCACTTCTGAAAGGAGTTGCTGTCATATGCACAACCTTAGCTTCAGGAAAACGATCAAGTACTTTTTTCCAGCTGTCGGCCGCGCTGTGGTGAGCCTCATCGATAATAATCATGTCAAAGAAACGATCAGGGAATTGCGTCAGCCACTTATCTACATTAGTGGCAAGTTGATGTATATTCGTGATGACGATGTGTGCCTTTTCGGCAACAGAAATATTACCGGTTTCCAAAGTACAAGCTAGGGGGCCAGATACCATTTGTGCGTCATTTAAAACCTTTGCTTTCCGCCAAAAACATTTCTGCCGGTTAGTAATGTCCATCGCTTCATAAAGATTTTTCCGTATTGTTAAATTCGGAGCGATGATTAGAACCCGTCCTTTGGCAATACCAAGAGGAAGAATAGATGCAAGGCCTGACTTACCACACCCAACAGGGATTTGAAGTATTGCCTTATTCTTACCGGATTGAAAAAAATCATAGGTACGCAAATATGCCTCTCTCTGTGGCTCACGCAACTCCTCATTACCTGCGATCTTATAGTCGAGACTCGTAAAGAATGAGCCCATTGGCTGATTGGCACGGAGCCATGTATCAAGCTGATTCTTTTCAAACATCCATTTCTTTCCAACCTTACTGGCCGGAATTCTACCCTCCCGTGCAAGTGCGTAGAGGACTGTCTTTCCCATACCAAGATATTTAGCGGCTTCCTCGATTGAAAACCAACCAACCATGCTTTCCTTGTCGTTTGAGATGTTTTTAGTCATATGATACTAAATGATAGCAAATGACAAGTTAAAGCGCAAGTGTGTGCATTCAGCTTACTGAACAGGGAAAACTTTTTGCCGTATGGGCTTACTTTATCTTCTGGAACACAAAAAGATGCTCGTGCATTATCAATAGGAAGTTCGACTCCTTTGACTTAGTCACCCAGAAGCCGGTAGCCTTGCAATTGAATTGTCTTTTTATAATGTCCTCCTTCAATAGTAATCCTGACTTTAGAAACCGGTCCATAACCTTATAAGCAAGTGGCTGGTACATTTTGTTTCGTCGAGTATCTCCCATTAAGATGGCGCAAAACTTGCCCGGCTTTAGTACTCTAAAAAATTCCTTGGCCACCTTTTCCATCTCATCACAAAATGCCTCAATATCATGGATGTTTGATAGGTCATCAACAAGCTTACCCTCGCTGTATTTGATTATGTCTACATAAGGAGGGTGCGTAAGGACAAGGTCGATACTATTGTTCTCTAATTTAGAAAGATCGCGAGAGTCCCATTTAAAACCCCTCTGCCAAGATTTATTCTCAACCTTAAAATTCAAAGACTTCTTTGTGCGCTCAAGGGCATCTTGGTTTACATCAGAATAGATAATATTTCTATTCAAAATCTTTGCTTCGATTGCCGTAGTACCACCACCGATCATTGAATCAAGCAAAACATCGCCCTCTTTTGAATACCGAATAATAAGATTACGGGCTACTTCTGGAGACCAGTTACCTCGCCAATCTGATGCGTGGGTCGCCCAGTTACCGCGACGAGGAAAAGCCCAAACTGTAGTACATTCCAGTTCAAATTCATCAGGATGTAATTTTAATTGAACGTCTTGTTTCGGTGTCATGGGGGTTTACCATTTAAGTTCGTTTAAGACACCGGACTCAAGCATATTGAGATTGAATACGTACTCGTTATGGTTATACGTTTCTTCGAGCGGTCGTTTTGTTGTGTGCCAACCCAATCCATCAGTTATCCAAATAAAATCAATATCTTGTGCTTTGAGCTCGTCATAAAGACTTCGGAATTCACCGCATACAGCTTTTAGTTTCGAGCCACCGCCGTTATAAAAGTTTGCTTCAAAAAGCTTAATCTTTTTATTCTTTGGATTGTATACGGCAAAATCAAAGCTTCGCTCTGACTTATCTACTTTTATATCTACACCCCACTTACTCTTGATGTTTGTTGCTCGTGCCTGTGCCATGTATTCGTAGCCGTTCTTATTACAGAAGTCGCTTACAAAAGCACCGGCAATTTCCTCCATCAGGCTACCGCCACGATTTTTACGTCCATTACTGTCGAGACCAACCTCAACGCCCATAACATAGTCAACAAGGTTCTTGACTCCGTCTTTTTGGAATAAACGGGCAAGACCAGATTTATTTAGGAATTCCAGATATTTTTCTGGGTCCTGTTCCTTTCCTGAGAAGTCGAAGAATTCAGAGTTTTTTGTTGCCTTGTCAAAGACCTCCAGTTTATTTTCTCGTACGGCCAATAGCACCGGTAAGGCCTTTACGATATCAGGATTAGAAGCATAGAGCTTTCTGAATTCGTCCTCAAGATTATCCTTACCGAGAAGATAGTTGAGTTTATTAAGGGAAATTTCTAAATCAGAGCTATTGGAAAAAACTTTCTTCCAGTTTACGAAATAATCCCAAGTCTTAATTGAGCTTTTGAAAGTAGTAATAAGATTGTTGAAGTCTTTGTTCATAATATTAATAGTTAGTTACAAGAACTTCAGTAATTTTACCTCTGCCCGACCCCTTTGAATTGATGGCTCGGCCAGCCTCCACTTTATTAACACGTATACCCTTAAGTCCGGAGTAGATTTTATTAATGAAAGGCGTATCGGAGTTTGAAAGCATGACAAAACATCCTCGCTTATTGAGTTCGAGAACAGTGTCACGAAGCTCTATTTGTTCTTTATCTAAAAATGCTTCAGCTGTGTAAGAAGTAAATGACGCCGTTTTGCTTACTGGATAATAAGGAGGATCAAAATAAACAAAGTCTCCCTTTTTTGCGGTTTTTAGCACTTCCTTATAGTCCTGATGTTTAATCTCAATATTCTGAAGTGACTTCGACACTTTTCTTAAATTACTCTCATCACAAATCAGTGGGTTAGTATATTTGCCATAGGGTACGTTGAAACCACCTTTGCTATTTACTCTATACAAACCGTTGAAGCATGTACGGTTTAAAAAGATGAAGCGAGATGCAACAGTAAGGTCATTGAGAGCTTTAGAATCCTTTGCTCGTATATTCAAAAAATATTCCTTATCAATTTTATGCTTCTTCAAGGAAGCAATTAACCCCTCGACATCATTCTTTATAATGTTGTAAGTAGTAACGAGTTCTTTATTTAAATCAGAGAGAAAACCTTTCTCTGGGAGTAGATCAAAGAATACGGCACCCCCTCCAACAAAAGGCTCAAAGTATCTTCCTGTTCTAATATCAAATTTCTCTGGTGGATAAAGGTTCAATCTTCGAAACTGTGCGAGTAGCTGTCGCTTACCACCAACCCATTTAACAAATGGCTTCGGTTTTTCAGCAATAATCCGCGCGGCATCTTCAAGGAGATTCGTTTTGTCGGCCAGTAAAAATACCTTATGAGCAAAGATAGCATTAATATCGAAAGTCTTTTGAATGTCTTGGATTGCTTGTTTTGTGGTCATAATCTTTTTTTACTTTTTCTTCGACTTAACATTACTCGTCTCCTCTAAAAAGGCATTTAGATTTGATTCCTTTATACGCCAGACACCGATTTTGGAAGCTTTGAGCTTACCGGATTCAATATAGCGGGTAACAGACCGGCCACTAACCCTAAGAATTTTAGCGGCCTCCTCAATACTGAAAAGTTTTTCGATGTTTGAATTCATAAAAGCTGTGCCCATAAAATTACTTACTTCTATTTTACCGCTTTGGATTTTCGTTGTCAAAGATGGCTAATTTTGTCATAATGACTTTGTGACTCAATTTCAGACTTGAAGTATAAAATCAGTGAATGGAGGGTAGAAAATGGATTCCATTCACTGGTTTTTACAAAAATGATTATGAAAATGAAAAAGGCTAGTGTAGCCACGAAATTCAAATTTAATATACGAAAACCGGTGGCGATGGCTCAAACCTATCGACTTTCTATTGTCATTACCGAAAAGATACTCCGGTCCTCGATGAAAGAGATCGGTATTGCCG
>LCEX01000045.1 GCA_000995415.1 Candidatus Gottesmanbacteria bacterium GW2011_GWC1_43_10 | reverse complement strand
GTCACGGGAATGCTCGCCCATTACATCTATACACTATTGGCGTATCAAACTTTTAAAGTGCTATCATTTTGAACGTAACATTTCGTAATTCGCATTATTCGGTCATCTGGTAATTGATACCCTTCTCTATATTTTTTCACATAGACTTCTTTGATGGTTTCTGGAGATGGTGACATAATTACTGTGCTAAATGTGTTTTTCTACCCCGAGAGATCGAACTTATTATTACAAGCGGAGGAGGCGGGATTTGAACCCGCGTGAGCCTTGCGGCTCAGAGGTTTAGCAAACCTCCCGAATTGACCAGCTATCGGACTCCTCCAGGTTTTTCAATAATCTGTGATTGCGGGTTCCTACTATTTTTAAGTAGTCTTTAACCTCTGATTGATTGTATAGCCAGACCCGTTTATTTGCTACTTGCATGATTTGCTTCGGGTGAAATCCAGAATCTGTCAATGTTTTATATGCAAAGTTGAGTAGGGGAATTGAACGATTTACAAAGCACAATTTTATATAAGAATATCTTTTACTATTAACAGTATATGAATGTTTAAATATACCGCCGTCTGTATCTACTAAACCTCTAAGACAAGCTATGCAAAACAGTGGGTTAAACTTTATCCATTCAGGCACATCAACTTGCTGTTTTACTTTATTTCCAATCAGTAATCCAATCTTTTGAAAATATTGTATTGATTTTATCCCGCTGCCCAATATGACATTCACATGATAGTCCTTGCGATTGTGAATGCTGGGTTGAAAATGAAACAAACTTATGATTAACCTCTTCACATAGAGAGCATATTTCTTATCGGCTAGTGAGTTGAGGGTTATTGACCATTGTTTTTTACCAATATGACCATCTCCAAGTAATATTCCCACAAATTCTGCAAGGTTTTCTGAATATCTATTAGGATGATAGAATGGCTTTGCAGGAGCGATAATACCTCTTTTTCTTAATAAAGCCATTGCATGTTTTCCACCTTTACTTCTACCTTCTGGTGTTCCTGGTCCGCCATACTTTTTTGTTAAAGCAATACCTCCTTTCCTTGCCATGCGACTTTTGTGTGTTTTCCAGGTGTCTAAAGCTTTTGACTTTGAATACGGTAAATAAGTTTGGAATTTCTTTTCAAGGATATTTACAGCAGCTGTTGTAAGTGAAAATTTTTCTCTTTTCCAATCACGATAGCTTCGAGGGTTAATGTGTAAGTATTTTGCTATTAAGTATGGTTTTGACCGACTTTTTGATTCAACTTCGATTAGATACTTTCTTTGTATACCAGCTGGCAACTTATATCTATTTTTCATATCAGCTAAGCATTGTACCCGATGTTAACCTTTATAACTGTTTTCGTCAACTCTAAAACGAAATATGTTTTCCCGCTACTATTTCAGCTTGTAACTTATTTATCTCTGGTGTATAAATAAGTCATGGTCATAGATACGCAAGATAAGCCTCAAGTGCCGACGGACAAAACAATGCTGTTGGAATGGGAGGCGCCGTCACGTCCGTTTCAAAAACACAGCCACGAATTTTATCGTACTGCCACGGCGTTGGTATTCTTGGTAGTGATCATTCTTTTATTCATTGGCGAGTTTTTATTGATTGGGGTGATTTTAGCGACTTACTTTGTGATTTATGTTCTATCTACAGTTCCTCCGGAAACAATCAAAAATAAAATTACCAGTTTGGGGATTGAGACCGGCGACCACTTTCATAAATGGGAAGAAATGCAGGAGTTTTGGTTTGATGAAAAGAATGGCCAGTCGCTACTGGTTATCCGGATGTTTCTGGGATTTCCCAGTCATTTACAACTGCTTCTAAATAGCGTCTCTCCGGACCAAATCAAAAAACTATTTGCAAACAAAATACCTTTTCGGGAAAAACCGGAAATCACCTTTCTTGACCGAACCTCGTCTTGGCTCTCCCGAAAAATTCCCTTAGAACGTACTTCCTAGTCAAGAACCGCCTTCCGTAGTAAAATAAAGGGATGCGCCCGTAGCTTAATTGGATTGAGCGCGGCCCTGCGAAGGCTGAGATTGTGAGTTCGACTCTCACCGGGCGCGCCCAGAGAGGATGAGGAGTGGGGAGGCGTGTCCGAGTGGTTTAAGGAGATAGTCTCGAAAACTATTGGGCCGAAAGGCTCACAGAGGTTCAAATCCTCTCGCCTCCGCTCAGTTCGAATCCCTGCCTGCCGGCAGACAGGTCGCCCTCACAGCAACTTTTTCTACAAAAGGAGGTGACTTCTGTTTTTATGAGAAAATATAACAACAAAAGCCCTTGGTTTGTATTTTCCGGGGTACTCATTATATCAGCCATTTGGGCTATGTGGAGCTACGGGTTAATGCCAATTTTAGCTGTTTTAGGAATGTTTTGTATGGGTTTTATAGCAGGTTTAGTATATAAAAGTTGATCTACCTAATTTCGCTCTCGTAGTTTAATGGATAGAACACGGCCCTCCGAAGGCTGTGATATGGGTTCGACTCCCGTCGAGAGCGCATTTTTTCCTTGCGCTTGACTAAAGGTTACCTGTTGATGTACATCTTAAACCAAGTGTATGAAAATCCGCAGCCTGCTCATATTTGGAGTATCGTTCGGTCTGACTTTTTTGGCTGCATATCTATTGATCAACTACCGATCTTATTTGGCAGCAAAAATCCTGACGCCATTGACGTCGGTTGCCTCAAAAACACCACCAGAAACTTCATCTAAACCGCCAGTTGATTTGGCAGAAATTCATCTACGCTTAAAAATCGCGAAATTAAACCTGGACACACAAGTTGAACCGGTAGGACTGACCCAAACCAACAACCTCGATACGCCCCAAGATGCCGCCAATTTAGGTTGGTATAAATTTGGTCCGGTGCCGGGAGGAGCCGGAAACGCTTTGATTAACGGTGATTATGATACGGCAACTGGGAACTCCGGAATATTTGCTGATTTAGATAAACTACAAACCGGGGATGAAATTGAAGTCACGACTGATACCGGCAAACTTAAATTTGTGGTAACGCAGATTTCTTCATTGCCTTTTGATCAGTTTCCGAGTGATCAATTGTTGCAAACTAAGTCGGGGAAAAATTTGATTCTAGTGACCACTAGCGGCGTCTGGGATACCCAAACGCAGACTCGGGGAGAGCGGATAGTAGTTGAAGCAGTGCTAAAATCAGAAACTACTACGTAGTTTTAGTTATGGAAGAAACGGACATGCCACAGTTGGTTGTAAAACGAGAATGGTCGGTGTGGCGCATCGTCACGATGTTGGTCTTGGTGTTGGGTGTGGGTGCCAGTGTGATGGCATTATCGAACATGCGTGGGGTAGGGATCAAGGCTTCACCTTTGACTCCGAGTCCGACTCCGCTTACCCAAATCCTACCGCCGCCAGCAGATCTGACCGTACCTTATTTGCGCTTGGTGAGTGACAGACTTAGATATTTGCCTGGTGAGACAGCAGCAGTAGGCGTGTATTTGCATACCGATGGCAAAGAAGCGCTGGAAGCAGATTTAGAAATCATTTTTGATCCCGAAGTTCTGGCTTTAGCTGATGCGCCAATAACTAAAGAAAATATTTTTCAAACTGTCAGTAGTGAAATAAAAACCGCCGGTAAAGCTATTTTTAGATTGTATTCCCGGCCGGAGATTGGCCAATCAACAGTGAAGACTTCAGCTGAGACCAAGATCGCGACGTTGAAATTTAAGGTTTTGGGTGTAGTCAAAAATACGCAAATCAGTTTGGGATTTGATCCAGGTAAAACAAGTGCCAGCGGGTTGTATTTAGTGCAAAGTACGGGTAGGAGTAAAGAAAACGTGCTGGCGCAGGTAGAGGCAGCTTCATTTGAGGTGGCGCCATAATTTACTTAACTCGCGTAAAACCTGGGCTCCAGAAGTCAGAAAAACTCCGGTAAATACCAAAACGCTGCCGATAATAAATCCCCAGGTCAGTTTTTCACCCAGGATGAGGATGCCCAAAAAGACTGCAAATACCGGTTGTAAATAATTGGATAAAGAGACAGTGGTAGCCGAGGAATGCAAAATAGCCCATTGGTACAGTAAATAGGTCGCTACAGTCACGAGGATGGCTAGATGTAAGAGTAGTCCAAATTGCTTCGGGACAAATACTTGAGCGGAAGTGGGAAGTTGCTCAAAGAACCAAGTCAGCAGCAAAAATACCAACGCGGAAACTACAATTGAGACCGTGCTGATAGTGAGCGGAGAATAACGCTTGGCCAGTCGCTGCGAACCGATAGTATACAGAGCCCAAGAAAATGCAGCCAGAAGCACTAATAGATTTCCCCCAAAATCGCCGCTGCTAAAGCTCTCGCCAGTGGTTAATACAGGTAAAAGTACGATCGTGAGCGCTCCCACAAAACCCAATCCAATCCCCAGAGTTTTTTTAAAATTCAATCTCTCGTGCAACAAAATTTTGGATAACACGGCTACGATAAGTGGTGTTGCGGTATAAATCACTGCTGAAGCATTGGCTGTCGTTCTTGTCAGACCCAGATAAAAAAGCATGATGTTTCCGGTAGAGAATAGGGAGATAGGCAAAACTTCCCTGATGAGTTTTTTAAAGGAGACGGGTTTTTGTTTCAGAAAAAAAGGCAGAATCACGATCGTAGCCAGAAAAAACCGCAGGAATGCCAAAGTAAACGGAGCAAAAGTTTGCAGTAAAATTTTTCCTACGACATTGGCCGTACTCCAAAAAAATGTGGCGCCCAAAAGCGCTATCAGAGCAATGGTTGCAGAAGACATGGATTTGATTATAGCATTTGGAATTTGTCAGGAGCCGAAATTAAGGTATAATTTCGAATACAGGAGAGGTCGCATAGTGGTCTAGTGCGCGCGCTTGGAGAGCGCGTGTGGCCGCAAGGTTACCGTGGGTTCAAATCCCACCCTCTCCGCCAGTAATTGACAATATGATAAATTTATCATATTATTATGGTCAGATATCAGGTTTTGACACACAGAGCAGTCAAGAAATTTATTGACACTCTTGATAGACCCAGACGCGCCCGAATAGATAGGTTTTATGAAATTTTTGTGTTATACGGAAATGCGTTACCCGTAAAATATTTGAAAAAAATTGCGAGTCGGGTTTGGGAGTTACGACCAGGAGATGTCAGGCTGTTTTTGACAATAAAAGGCAATACTGGATATGTAGTCCACGCAATTTATAAAAAAACACAGAAAACGCCTAAAAAAGATTTAGATTTAGCAATCAAACGAATTAAAGAAGAAGTAGGTTAATATGCAAAAAAAGTTTTATGCCCACAAAGAGTTACATACTGGCTGGATGAAAGATCCAAAATATCGTAGTGAATACCAAAGTTTGGAGCCTGAATTTCAAATCGCCAAACAAATCATGGCAGCTCGGATTAGACAAAAGTTGACGCAAAAGGAATTAGCGAAAAAAGTAGGTACCGGTCAAGCGGTCATTTCGCGCCTGGAAAGCATGAACTCCAAACCTTCTCTGTCGCTTCTTTCCCGAGTCGCTCGGGCACTAGATACAAAGTTACAGATCACGGTGCAATAGAGTGAAAAACCAAGAAGGAAACTTTATCTTTCAAGGATTTATACTATGCCGAAGTTTTTAACCAGTATTAGCCAAAGACTTGGGATAGTCAAAGAGCTTTTTAGTTTTTTGGCTAAGGAAAAAATGTGGTGGTTGGTGCCGATTGTGGCAGCTTTGCTTTTACTAGGATTGTTATTGATCTTTGCCCAGAGTTCGGTTGTAGCCCCATTCATCTACACTTTATTCTAGTTTCTGTTGGCGGAAGTATTCATGAAATTTGAAAACCACATAGTCCAATTCGCGTTTGCTTAAGCCCGGGTGGCAACCGATGTAAAATCCGTGAGTGCCGATGTTTTGGGCCACCGGATATTTACCTTCAATATCACCAAACAGCTCCCGGTATATAGGTTGACTTAAAAGCGGCAACAAATATCTGGTTTCGATGAGATTTTTTTCCAGGAAAAAGGTCAGTTGTTGACGTCTGACCTCGCGGTTTTTAACTACCAGGGGATAAAACATAAAAATGTGATCTGCGCCTGGCCGCACTTTCGGCAGCTCTAAGTATTGACTTAAATCCCTAAGGCCGGCGGTCAAGTAAGCCGCATTTTGCTGGCGGGCTGTCACTATTTTTTGCCAGTTGCGGATTTGGGCCAACCCCAAAGCTCCTTCAAATTCAGTTGCGCGGTAACTGTAACCTATATCCGTGAACTTAAAGCGGCGGTCAACGATTTGAAAAAGTTGCTGCTGACTTGCGACCCGGTCATCATCAATTGCGAGATAAATTCCGTCCCGGCCGTGGTTCACCAGACTTTTGGCTTTGACAGCCAGGGTCGAACTGTTGGTACAAATAAACCCGCCTACGCCAGTGACCAGGGTATGGGCGGCATAGGTCGAAAAACAGGCATAATCACCAAATGAACCAACCGGAGCGCCACGGTATTTGGCAAACATGGTTTCGCAGGCATCTTCAATGATTTTTAAATCATGTTTCTTAGCTAGTTTCATGATTGGGGCCATGTCTGCCGGTTGGCCGCCGATATGGACTGGGATAAGCGCTCGGGTTTTACGCGTGATTTTGGCGGCAATCCGCTGAGGATCGAGCATAAAATAGTCCGGTTCCACATCCACAAATATAGGTTTGAGATGGTTTTGCAACACAATATTTACGGTGGCGACAAAGGTCAGAGCCGGTACGATCACTTCGTCTCCGTCTTGCCAGCCGTGGAGTTTTTTTAGGGCATGCAGACTCACCTGAAGGGCACTGGTGCCACTGTTACAAAAAATGGCGTATTTGACCTGGTGCAAGCGGGCAATTTCGCGTTCAAATCGGGCGATAAACTTACCATAAGTGATGCGTTTGGAGTCCAGAACCAGATTTACGTATTTACGGGCTAAAGGCGAAATTTGGACATCACCCACACCGATTTGTTTGGTTGGTCGCCAACTCATGATTTGCAGATTATAGCACGTTTTTTGTGAATCAAATTTGTTATAATGAGCCAAATCAAAGCATGAAGAAATTTAAATTACCAATTAGCATCGTGATACCGACCAAAAATGAGGGTGCCGGTTTAGAAAAGATCATTCGTTCGGTCAAAAAATACGGAAGCGAAATCATTGTGGTAGATGGCCATTCACTGGATGCGACTCAACAGATCGCCAAAAGAGAAAAAGTAAAATATCTGCTGCGCGGCCGCTACAAATGAAACCGTAGTCCTTTTTGATGCTGACGGATCGCATGAAGCCACTGATATTCCCCGTTTTGCCGCCCCTATAATGGATGGCCAAGCAGATGTGGTGATTGGCTCACGGCGTACTGGCGGCTCATTTGATCTTAACATGAATTTTGCCGGGATTTTGCGGAGCGCCGGGGCCGACTTTCTGGCTTATTTAGTCAACCGCCGCTTCCACACACAACTTAGCGATATTTTGTATAGCTTTCGGGCAGTGAAAAGATCCACGGCGCTCAAGATGCACTTAACTGCGGATGATTTTGCGATTGAGCAAGAACTGGTAGCCAAGTGTTTAAAACAGGGTCATAAACTGCTCGAGATCCCGAGTCGCGAAAAAGCCAGGGGCTGGGGCAAATCCAAATTGCAGACAATCACCGGTATCAAATTTATCTGGTTACTCTTTAAAGAGCTGTATTTATAAGAATATGTTTCGTTTTAAAACCCGCACTTGGTGGCTGATTTTGATTCTGGCAGTGGCCGCAGCAGTCCGGTTATATAACTTGGGCCGGATCCCCTCAGGCTTTATTCCGGAAGAAGTGAGTAGTGGTTGGAATGCATACTCACTTCTCAAAACCGGCCGGGACGAATGGGGAGTTTTACTACCTATCATCTTCCGCGAAACCGGCGGGTACAAACTGGCGTTGGGTAGCTACTTGATGGTACCGGCGGTCGCGCTTTTTGGCTTAAGCGAATTTAGCGTCAGGTTGCCAGCAGCCCTAGCTGGTGTACTGGCTGTTTACTTGACTTATCTATTAGTCAAACATTTATTTAAACGCGATAGTTTTGCACTCGCGGCCGCTTTGCTGCTAGCGATTTCTCCCTGGCATATAGCGGTGGGGAGGTACGGCGTGGATGTCAATTGGGGAGTGCCACTTTTTTTAGGCGGGCTACTGGCATTTTTAAAATTTAAAACCCATCCGCGATGGTTAATCGTTTCGGGAGTGCTGTTTGCCCTGACCTTTTACACGTATTTTAATTATATAGTCTTTACTTGGCTATTTCTTATGAGTTTAGGGTGGATTTACCGAAAAGATTTATGGGTGAGAGACAGGAGAACTTGGTTAATAGGATTTTATCTCATCCAGCTCGTATTTATGTTGCCCTATATCTTACAGCCAAATTTGACTACGCGTTTTAGTCAGGCAACGTCAGTTTCCCAAATCGGTTTTGTCAACCGCATCAACGAGCATCGGCAAGCCTGCACTGCTATTTATCCTAAAACCTTGTGCACGGCTATTTACAATAAATATACCGACCGGGTAATTGAGTTTAGCCACAACCTGATAAACCATTATTCGACTACCATTTTTTTTGTTTCCGGATCGCAACTGGGACTATCTGGGATGCCGGCGGGTTGGGGATTTTTGTACCCGTTTGAATTTGTCCTGATCGCTTTGGGACTCATAGTGATGATCCGGAAGCAACTTTTTACTCCGCTTCTTGGAGCCTGGTTTTTCCTTTATGCTGTGCCCAGCAGTTTAGCCGCTGACGGTCATATCTGGCGGATGTTTACTTTTTTACCTTTGCCGCAAATCATCGGTGGCATTGGACTAGTGCATTTGGCAAATCAGCGAAAACAGATTTGGGTTCAGGCAGGTATCGGCCTGATTTGCGCCTTGTTTGTCTTCAGATTTTTGGTTGACTATACGAGCTACCTGCCTTGGGCTCAAGGAGCCAATTCTTTTTTTGGATTCCGCGATCTATATAGTTATTTAAAAACAGTCGAAAAAGATTATGACTATATCGTGGTAGCTCCGTCGGGCTTAGGGTTTGACCAACTCTATATTTACTATTTGTTTTACATGCAGCCCGATCCGCGTGAGTATCAACTGGGGGTAGATGTTGAACGGCCGGTGGGTCGGGAAAACTGGGTAGAAGTCAAACGGATCGCAAAATGGCATTTTGTAGGCGATGTCCGCAATGTAGTTTTTGACTTGCCGGATAAAACTTTACTTGTGGCTGATGGTAATTTCAAAGAAAAGGCGCCGCTACCGCAAAACGTGATGTTGACAGAGCTAATTAAAACTATTAACTTCGCCAATGGCGATCCGGCGTTTAAAGTCCTGATTCTTCACAAAAACCCGGCATTCAAACCGCAGCCGTCTCCAAAGGCTTCCTTGTGAATTGTTTTCTAGTGAACTAGAATGGAGCCCCACGGATGACTCATGGTCTAAATAGCGCTATATTGGGGTAGACATCATGAGTTAATATCGGGATAACTTTGGCTGCTTATGGATGAACTAAATCAAATCCGGGAACGGACTTCTATCGTTGACTTGATCAGTGAAACCGTGCCTTTGAAAAAAGCCGGCCGCAATTTCAAAGGTTTATGTCCGTTTCATCAGGAAAAAACGCCTTCATTTGTGGTCTCGCCGGAACGGGCTATCTGGCATTGTTTTGGCTGTGGAAAGGGTGGGGATTGTTTCACGTTTTTGATGGAACTAGAGCATCTGGAATTTCCGGAGGCCCTCAAAATTCTCGCCGACCGGGCCGGCATAAAGCTAGTCAAAAGAAGCGACAGCAGTCGTGAAGTGCGCCTCAAAGAACGCTTATTGGAACTACATGCTTTGGCTAACGAATTTTATCATTACTTACTCACAAAACATGCGGTAGGCGAGCGGGCCAGGCGATACCTAAAGGAACGAGGGATGACTGATGCCCTCATCAAAACCTTCAGCTTGGGGTTTGCGCCCCAGGCTTGGGATAATCTAGGCAAGTTTTTGCGCAAAAAGGGGTTTACTCCCCAGGAACTGGAAGTATCGGGTTTGAGTCTGCGCGGTCGATCGGGCTGGTTTGATCGGTTTCGCGACCGGATCATATTTTCCCTGAAAAATCAGCGGGGCAACACTGTGGCCTTTTCCGGCCGGTTGCTCGTGGCAAAAGCCGACACTGCCAAATATATCAACAGTCCGGAAACCCCGCTTTACGTCAAAGGAGATCAACTCTATGGTTTAAGTATCACCAAAGACCATATCCGCAAATCCGGGATAGCTGTAGTCGTCGAGGGTGAATTTGATCTGATTTCCTCATATCAAGCCGGAGTGACCAATGTGGTAGCCATTAAGGGATCGGCTTTGACTGAGGCCCAAATCCGTTTGATCAAACGCTTCGCGGAGCGGCTGGTTTTAGCTTTGGATAAAGACGTGGCCGGTGATGCCGCGAGCCGCAGGGGGATTGAACTAGCCGACCAGGCGGGCCTTGAGATCCGGGTCGTGGATATCCCAAGTGGTAAAGATCCGGATGAGGCGGCTCGGGAAAATGCGCATCTTTGGCAAAAGGCGGTAGCGGCCGCGGTGCCGTTTTATGATTTTATTTTGACTTCGGCTATCGCCCGTTTTGGTACTAGTGAGGCATTTGCCAAAAAAAAGGTGAGCGATGAAGTTTTGCCCCAGCTAAGTAAAATAGTAAATCCTATAGTCCAAGCCCATTACGTCAAGCTTTTGGCTACCAAGTTGGAAATCAACGAGGAAAAGGTAAGCGAGGCTTTAAAAAATATCAAACCGCAGCTTGGGTTTACTAAAAAAACCTTAGCGGTAGCTCCCACACCCAGAACTCATACCGAACTCATAGAAGAAATGATTTTGGCTTTGGTTATCCAAGCTGCCGATCCGCCAGCGGCCTTAAATCTGGTGTCCGAACAGATTGATCCCAGCGACCTGACAGACGGAGTCATCCGCCGGATTTTTATGAGCCTGATCGATTATCTGTCCGCACACGAAAAACTGGATGTCAATGAACTGGCCCGGGGTTTGCCGCCGGAACTCATGCCGACTTTGGATCGGGTGTATCTCATTGACTTAGCCCAAGCGGGGGCGGGTAAATACTGGGAACAGGAAATTAGGCGTACCACCAGCCTTCTAAAACAGGATAGTTTGAGAAGGAAAATCTCCGGACTCGCGACTGAAGTTACTGCAGCCGAGAAGCGGAGCGATGAAGCGAGTTTGAAAGAGTTAAATACCCAACTAAATACTGCTACTACTGCTTTGAAGCGCTTATCCTGATATAATAGGTTTGTTAAAAGATTTAGCCTTATGGTTAAAGCCAAACTCCTAACTAGCGTCAAAGATTTACTAAAAGAAGGCAAGGAAAATGGGTTTATCACCCAGGATGATATCCTGGCGGTGTTTCCTAAACCAGAACATCATCTCAAAGAAGTGGATGAGCTCTACGATAAACTCCTCAAGCTCGGAGTTGACGTGTTTGAGACTACCAGTCAGGAAGAAGAGACGGAACTATCCAAAAGTGTCGCGGATTTGGAAAAAGAGCTTGAGGTCTTGGCCAAAATCGACCACGCGGCCGTGTCTGATCCGGTCAGGATGTATCTTAAGGAAATCGGCCGAGTGCCGCTTCTGACTTTTGCCCAGGAAATTGATTTGGCCAAGCGGTATGAGAAAAATGACATGAAGGCCAAAAAGAAGCTGATCGAGTCGAATTTGCGGTTAGTCGTTTCAATTGCCAAAAAATACATTGGTCGGGGAATGAGTCTTTTAGATTTGATTCAGGAAGGCAACCAAGGGTTGATTCGGGCGGTAGAAAAATATGACTGGCGCAAAGGCTACAAATTTTCGACATATGCGACGTGGTGGATCAGACAGGCAATTACCCGCGCTATAGCTGACCAAGCCCGAACGATCCGGATTCCGGTACACATGGTGGAGACGATTAACCGGTTTATCCGGGCCTCAAGGAAATTGATGCAGGAATTGGGTCGGGAACCCACGCCGGAAGAAGTGGCCAAAGTCTTGGAAGTGGATGTATCCAAAATCCGCGAAATCATCAAAGTCTCCCAGGAACCGACCTCCCTTGAGACACCGGTAGGGGATGAAGAAGACTCACATTTGGGAGATTTTATTCAGGATACGACTGCGCCTTCGCCATATGATGCGACCAGCCGGCAACTGCTTAAAGAACACATGGAGGAAGTGTTAAATACTTTAACTGACCGCGAGAAACGGGTGTTGATCTTACGTTTTGGATTGGAAAATGGCCGGCCCCGGACTCTTGAAGAGGTGGGTCGGGAGTTTAATGTCACCCGCGAACGTATCCGTCAAATTGAGGCCAAAGCGCTTCGGAAACTTCGCCACCCAAGCAGAAGCAAGAAGCTAAAAGATTATTTGGAGTAAAGGGAGTACGAGTAGCACGGGTACCACGGGTAGCACAAGCTTATTGAAGCTTACTTTTGTAGCGATAAAGGAAATAACCTGCCTCTGAGCGTTTTTTATCAAAATGTAAGTACTCATCTTCAGGCCAATAATTAAGTATCAAGCAGATCTCACTTTGTGCCTCAAGTTCCAAAAGAGAAGTTTCCGATATTTCCATAAAATGCAGTTTCTCTTTGACGCTTCTTTTTAAATAGCCTTCTACAAAATTGGAAATTACCGATACCATAGCTCTTCTCATTTGCGATTTTAGACCAAAATCTTCAGATTTGGGAAGTTTTTCAGTAAGTTGGTAAGTGATAATCAGCAGTTCTTTAAATTTCTGCCAAATAATAAGTTTATGATAGCTTTTTTGAGTTTTATCCATTTCTTTTCTCGTGATACTCGTGCTACTTTTGATACTCGTGATACTTCTTCTACTTTTTCTACTTTTACGAAGCAGGTGTTATTCCGTAGATGATGACTGGGGTGCCGGGGTTTTCAGAAGTAGCTTTTATAGAGGCTTTGCCATTTAGCTCGGGAGTTGCCCAATAATACAATTTCTCCGCGTCCTCAATCCGCATATTTATACAGCCGTGACTCATGGGGTGGCCAAAATTGTTGTGCCAATAGGTGCCGTGGAAACTAAAGCCCTTGGACCAGGGAATTTCCGAATTGCCAAAGAATTGGACATAAGGGACATTGGGTAGATAATAATAAGTCCCCAAAGCTTGAGTGCCGCCTTTCATGAGCTGTGACCGCGTTTTATATTGAATGGTAAATGTACCAGTAGGAGTCAGGCCCCATTTGCCGGAAGAAATCAGGAAATCAAATACTTTCTTGTCACCCTCAAAGGCATAGACGTGTTGATTGGTCAGATCTACTTCGATGCGTTTGGCTGCGCCATTTGTATCCCCCAAAACTTGGGCCAGTTTTCGCGGCTCGGGTATGTAGTAGGAAAGTGTATTTTGTCCGTGCCAGGTGCCGTGTTCTTTGCTTTTATCGTAGACACCTCCTAGCTCTAGATCTTCTTTAGTTGGTTGATATTGCGGCGAGAAATGATAGGGAAGGACGCTAAAATATAAGTATGCGCCGCCGAAAACAAGTGCAGCCCCAAGCAGGAGCTTCTGGGCAAGGTTCATGAATTAATAGTAAGGGGTTTGTTTGTTTCTTTGCAAGAGGGAAACGAATTGATAATGGATAATTGATAGTTGATAATTGAGACATGAGTGCATTTCAACCTATTCAGAAACGAGTTTTTCAATTTAGCTTGCGAATCATCAAAATGATAGTCTTCTTACCGAAAAATTCTGCCGGATTTGCTATTAGCCA
>LCEX01000044.1 GCA_000995415.1 Candidatus Gottesmanbacteria bacterium GW2011_GWC1_43_10 | reverse complement strand
GTCACGGGAATGCTCGCCCATTACATCTATACACTATTGGCGTATCAAACTTTTAAAGTGCTATCATTTTGAACGTAACATTTCGTAATTCGCATTATTATACAAGAAAAGGCCATAAAACATCGGCGACGTATGACACATTTTTAGCCAGAATTTTTCAACATGAACTGGACCATTTAAACGGTAAGGTATTTTTTGATCGGCTTGACAGTCTAAAAGATATATACATGGAAAAGGAATTCCAAAAAATCATTGCCAAACGTAATGCTAAAGCTAAATAAAGTTCTCTATCCTTCGTCGATCATTTTGTTTGTTATCTTCAAAGCATTTACGCCCATAAATTTGCGAAAAAAAGCTCCAGAATAAAAAGTATCTCTTACGTTGTCGCCTTGTTCTAATATGCCTCTAAGTTCTTCCTGTTCAGTCTGGTTTAAACCAGCAAATGTCCCTGGATGAGATGGTAAAAATGGTAAAAAACCGACTCGACAAACAGGAATTTTACCACCCTTCCTTTCTTGCACCCAAACCTCAACAATTTGTCCTGGTTGAAAATGCCCATGAGATACATGCACAAATTCGTTTGCTGTCAGATCTTCACCCGATCTCACCCGAATATAGGCCAAATCTGTCAATCTGCCGGGCACAACGTAAGTTATCCTTGTAACCCCAACTCTGATCGGGCTTTCCCAAATACAGTGCTGCTCTATCTGACGTCTAAATAATTTCTCAATCCAATTAGTCATAATTTAAGAGTAGTTTTTTATGAACAACTACGAAGCTGGACGGAAAGATAACTCCTGTTCGGCTACGGCAGTCACTACTAGACGCATGCGGTCAAACCAGCCAGTACAGGTATAGAGCGTGAGTCGGACATCGCTAGTGGTTTGGGTGACTATATAAGATTCATCCGGAGTCACCGTATCAATCAGTTTAACTTTAAAGTTTTGACTGGTGCCGTCATCATACCCTACCACCACCGTATCCCCAATCCTGATTTGGGACAATCTACCCAGTAAGTTCGGCCAGTTATGGCCGTAAATGATACTATTGCCCACGTGTCCGGGCAAAGTAGATGTCTTCAAAAAAGATACGCCTTGATCAGTATCGTCCCACTTACTACCCTTTATTTCTGCTAGAAAAATCGGCAGTTTTAGATGTAAACTATCAATCGTCAAAACTTGCGGTCGATGCTCAATTTCTGCCTCTTTGGGGAAATTTAGTGTTTTGGGTTGATATCGTTCTTGAAACAATAGTCCGGCGTAAAGAAGAAATCCCAGACCCGCGGCAATAAGAAGTATCGAAAACAGTTTGCCAATCACTAATTTTGTTTCCATTTTCTGACTAAAGCCAGGCCTAAAATCGTGAGTCCCAATCCGCCCAAAACATAAAGATATGGTTGCCAGGCTCCGCCGGTAGCTGCGAGCCCCAAAATTTCCCCACCACCGACTCCACCCACACAACTGAAGTTGATATTTTGAGCTACGAACGGATCAGCTGCGAGCCCCCAAAGAGCTCCGTTGGGAATAAAAAACCAACCCTGGTTTTTGAGGATTTGGATGTCATTATCAGTCAAACCAGTTGCTCTCCACCAGTTGGTTTGAATTCCGTCAGTCCCAATCTCCGGACAAAAACACTGGAGTAAAGTATCTTCTGTCAGAGTAAAAACACTGTCACTTCCGATAAAAGTATCCGTACTACCTACAATTCCGTGCGTCCCCTGACCGAACTGGGCTTTGACAGTGCCCTGGGGGATGGTACATGAAGGAAAAACCGGGATGGTGAGAGCATACGCTGGCATCACCAGCGTAAATAAAAATATCATCAAGCCGGTAGTATAAATCAAAAGTTTTTGCATGAGGTCTGCTGGGAACAGGAAAAGGCAGGTGAAATAAAGTTATAGGGTGAAGTATAGCAAAATACGAAGAATTTGCAAGTTTGGGGTTATATCTTAAATATGGCTCTAATAAAGTCCATAAAATCAATAAACCAATTCCTGGAATTCCTATCTATAATTATTTTCAGATTTTGACCAATTGGTGGATTATTTAGCTCTTTTTTTGCATAACCGATCGCAGAAACTTTTAAGGTCATATTTGGATCTAAGTAAGGCAGAGCGAAATAGCCGTCTTTATTGGTCAAGGTTTCTCTTATGTTAGTTTCAATTTTTGCATAAGCTATAGGATTATTTATTTTGCCAACTACATACCCGCTGATGGTTTTGGGGGTATAAAAAGCTGTCATTTCAGCCACTGCCGCCCGGGCCACACCTGATTCGTTCCAAATCTGAGTAGATCCACCAACATTGACCCAATAATTGATGCCTGCCAATTCTTTTACCTCAACCAGTTTGGTGAGCGCTGATTTGATCCAAGTAGCCTGTTCGGCTTCTGACATCCGACCGTGAATATCTGGAATAGGTGCGCCAAACTCACCCAACACCACCTGCCCCCCGCTTTTTTGGGCAATATCTTTGATGTCCTGGACCAACTTGTCTTGACTCGCTACGTAATGATCAATCACCACTAGACCATCCAGGGCCGTAGTCGTCTCCCGATCCATCACCAGTCGAGCAATATCACCATTCATCGAGAAAAAATTTGACTGCACTTGGCGGTCGATTTTCACAAATGCGGCCTTGGTCATCCGGTATTCCTGGATCAAAAATTGCCGGTGACCAGTGACATCGCCGGTGCGTCGGGGATCTCCCGGACCGCCATTTTCGCATTCCGGACAAGCAGTAAATACATCCCCGTCAGCAAACACTTCCGGATGCTTGAGGATAAAGGCTTCAGTTTGAGCTAAGTGTTGTTTCCGGTCAATCGGGTCATAACCAAACCATCTCTCCCATCCGGACCAGTTGCCCCGAAACCAAACTTTTAGTTTATTGTCCCGGGCAGCTTGGACCCACTGCTTGAGAATTGGTAAAAATTCTTCGTCGTAGGGAGTAGCTATGGCTACATGGGTCGCGCCGGTGGCGGCAATATTTTTCACCTGGGCCCGAATCACATCCACAAAATCCGGGTCGTGGAGCTTCTCGCGGCTGGGATCCCGAGAATATTTCATGGTATCAATCGACTGAAACTGCCACCAAGAAACAGAAGCCGCTGCCAAAGCTTCGGTGTTCATCAGAAATAACGAAATAAGAATAAATATTATGCCAGGTATATATTTCATAAATGTCTAATTTCTAATGACTAATTAGTCTGATCAAGTCCTCTGGCAAAGCCAGATCCTGCTCCGCAGGACAATTTCCAAATTTTTGATCGGTACTTGTTTAAATCAATTAAGTTAGCTAGAAATAAAGTCATCTTTACTTCTGTTTTCCCAAAATCGGAGCGGTATTCAATTGTTTCACGTACTCCGGTTGGATTTCATAGACATCAGCAAACGGATATTTAGCAACCAGCGTATAACTCGCAAATCCGGGCGTCCGACTGACAGTTTTCCAGGTCAGATCGTTATCATCGTAAGTCCGCATCACGATCCAACGCGCCCAGCGATCCGGGGTAGTGGTAGCACTTTCCCAATAGGCTCCGGTGCCCTCGTGGATAAATCTTTTCATCGGCAAACCCGAAGAAAAGATGATTGCATCATGCGAGGCAGCCGAGATCAAGACAAAGCCGGTTTCATTTTTGGCGTGCTCTTTAAGCCAATCGCTCACCTCCGACACATTTTTTTGGCTCGATCCCACCCGCGCATCATCAATCGTGACCGCATCATGGTTGGCAAAAGCAAATACGGTGACAAATAAAAATAGACCGATCACTAACCAACGTAAAGATCTCACCCGATCGACTAAAAATCCGGTAAAGATCGCAATTGACGGTAGCATCATCACCCCATAACGCACGTTAAACCAGGTATTGCCAGACAATCCCTGGATAAACAAGACTGAATGACCTAAATACAGAGCCAGGACATTAAAGACCAGCGGAGTCACGAGAAACACTGCAGCTGCCCAGCGTACATCCCGTTTTAATTTGCGATCCCAAAACAATACCGCCAAGCCAATAGCCCCCAAAATAGCAGTGAAGGCTCCGGCATTATAGATCAGCGCATACAGATAAATTTTGAGTGAAAACCAAAAATTACCTTTGGTGACTAAAACTCCGGCTCGAGCCAACTGTGCTTGTTGGGCCGCAGCCGAAAACGGACCAAAGACAAAATAAAACGGATCTTTGAAAATAAGCGCGTTCCACAGGAACCACAGGGCTATTCCAAAAGCCGCCAAAGTCCCAAACAAAATGACTTTGCCTTCAGCCGTGTGGTAATTTTGCTGTCGCCATGTCCGATAAAAAACTAAACTTGAGGCTACCAAAAGCAAAAACCAGCCTTCGTAGCGAATCAGGGTCGCTAGCATCACCCAAAATGCTCCCCTTATCAAAAACAGGATCTGGTCGGTCTTACACCATTTGACCAGCTCGTAAATACCGGCCATCATTGTGGCTAAAAGCAGGAGTTCCGTCATCGCCGTCGACTGGAGATACAAAATGTTTAGATTAGCCGCAAACACCACTACCCCCATCAATCTACCCAATATACCCACGCCCAGCTCCTGCAAAAACAGATACACGATCACTCCTGTAGCCACAAACGAAATCATTGATTGTAAGGCTCCAGCCAGGCCCGAGTGCCACATAAAATCATTCCAGATCGTAGGCACCATCAGGAGATGCGGCAGCGGCAACCAAACCGATCCCAATTGGGCGAGGCCTGGCTTCAACCCCTCTACCACCCGCCGGCCGATGTCTAGGTGTGACCGGGCATCGTTGTACGCCAACCCCAAGCCGTTAGTATAAAATGAAATAAAATAATAGATGGAAACGCCTGTCAAAACCAATAGGACGAGTCGCAACAACCAGTTTACCCACATCTCTTTCCCTCCCAACCAGGTTTTTTGGTCATAAGTAAAGCTGATTTGAGACCAGGATAGTTTGATCATGTTGATGCCCTTTTTAAGCGTTTATCAAAAATGACCAGCAAATAGAGTCCGCTGGTGAGGGCCAAAGCCACTCCGACATAGATATAAAAAAATATTTTGGCCGGCAGCTTATTTATAAGAAACAGATTAAAAATAAGGGAACTCGAGAAGTTTTTTTGCAATAGTTGCAGATTGTACTCGTAAGTGTAAGGAATTGGGGTAATCAAATTGACTGCCTCAACCTGCGGCGGAATCTCGTTGGTGGTGAGTGCTCCAAGTATATTTACCCAAAGACTATATGTCAAAAGCACCAAAAACAGGCAGACAAACAGTGGATTAGTTTTATATCGATTCACCGAAAAACCTATAAAAATACTCAAGAGTGCACTGACCGGAATGAGATAGCGCGGCCCAAATGCCCAACCGCCCCAGGGATCCAAAAACATCGCATAATTTAGAACTGTAATCAAAATCATCCCCAAGATAGTCAAAGTCAATCCCCGCGCCCGGCCGTTTTTGAAGGCCAGATACCACCCCAAACATCCCAAAACCAAAATCGGACTATAATAAAAAATTCCGCGTTCATTGCTTACAAGTAAGATATAAAATCCTTGCCACAAATTGCGCGAGTTGAGGACGAGTTTTTGTTCGTAAATCGACTCGGGCTTGTCAACCGGTTTCTTGGGCAAAGGATTGGCTGGCGGCGGATAGTTGCTGCGGCCGATGAGTTGGGCGATGAGTGTGGGCGAACCGGTGGTTTGATAGTTATACCAACCAAGTAACAATACTAGCGGTAAAATCCCGATAACAATACCAAAACCTATAAACTGTAAGGATAACTTAACCCGCTCACCCACGTGCATAATATCCAGGTGTTTCATCAGTACATACATCACAAGCGGCGACAAAATGATCACATTGGGGATATCAATAAGCAGTCCCATGCCCAAAATCAGACCCAACCCGACATTTTTCCAAAGAGTTCGTCCTCCCATGGCATTTATGACAGCCAGCAAAATCAAAGTCAGTGACGCCTGATGTTGGGTAAAAGTCAGGGCATAGGCCAAAGCATTGGTGGCAAACAAAAAAATCAAACCGGAAAGCCAGCTGGTCAACGTATCCACTCCGAATTTACGGGCAATCTTGGCCACCAATGCGGCGTTAATTAAAGCTAAAACCATAGTCAAGGAATAAGTAATAAGTTGCGGCAATCCAATCAACTTACCCAACCAATAAAAAGGCACACCCAAAAACGAAACTCCCGGCAAAAAAGCTGAAAAATATTTGCCGTGGTATTTCACGAGGTCTGGTGCAGCAAACCGAGCCAGACCGATATCAAAGAAAATCGTACGTTGTTCGACGATGGCCCAAGTCAAGACAAACCGCGAGTTACTGCCGGTAGACTCAAATGGCCCGCCTAACCGGCCATCCAGTTCTGACTGGAAGTAGATCGGATTTCCTCGGTCTCCCTTAACCGCCAAAACTAAGAGAAAAATCGTGATAAAACCTATCAAAATTGGGATAATGGGTTTATTTTTTATCATGTTTAAAGAATATTTATACTAAACAAGTTTGAATTATAAAATTTAGGTTTTAACTTTGGAAGCGAGATTCCCTCTCTTCGTAAGAGAGGGTTAGGGTGAGTTATTATTTAGACAACTCCTCCTAACCTCCTCTTCTGAAGAGGAGGAAGCTAGAATCCGAAGATAAACTTTATTTTGCAACCAATTCTATTTTAACTTTCACCAAAGCATCTTGCTCACCCAATTGTTCAGGCGGCTTGAGCTTTATTTTTCTACCCGCGTATTTTTGCTTCTGAACTACCAGTAATGTCCGTGGATCCAACCAGGAGATCCGACCGGCGGCATTTGCTTCCAAACGTAACCAATATGTTCGGTTTTTATTCGTCTTGGGAAAGTAAATCAGCATTTGCCTAGCGCCAACTTCTGCGGCCAACGGCCCATCCAGCCGGTTCACTTGCCAGTGAGGCTGTATTATACCTAAGTTTGGCTTAAGCTGCCACCACTCGAGCCGTTCTAAGAATTTTTTGCCCTTACCCAATTCTGCGCTTCCCGGCAGTTGCCAGGCTTGTTTCCAATCTGAATCCCCCCAATGCCCGAGAAAATCGCTATTTTTGGCCATTTGCCAAAGCCCATGCGCGCCGTAAGTATGGCCTTTGGCTCCAGCCAATATACACATCCAAAACGCATACCTTTGTGCCTCCGCCCCAAAATCACCCAGGATACCTTCGTACCACGGCTCAAGATTAATAATCGGCCGACCAGACCCTTGGTTTTCTAAAATTGTATCTACCATAAAAGCCGCCCGCTCTTTGGCATGCCCTGACTGTAAACTGTCTATATCCAACCAACTGGACCCTGGAAAAAGTTTTCCGGCGGTAGTGGGCGCTTGGATATGGACGGTCAGGGGC
>LCEX01000043.1 GCA_000995415.1 Candidatus Gottesmanbacteria bacterium GW2011_GWC1_43_10 | reverse complement strand
GCGAGCGTAGCGAAGCAATCCCCGACTAGATCGGGGATCGCCACAGGGCCATTGGCCCTTCGCGATGACGATTTTCTATCGGAAATCTGAACAATTACGCTTGATCGGTGATTTTGACTTCCCCGACTCTTTTCCGCTATGCTCGTATTATGCGTAAATTCGTAGTTAGTGCTGTAGTGGTTGATGTCATCATTTCCGCCGTCATCCTATTTTATCCATCTCGACAGGTTTTGGGCGCCAAAACGACCTCTGACACACCGGATCTACCGACATATATGGCAGAAAAGGGTGAGAGCAAAACCCATGCCCTCCAGTCGTTTGGCCGCTTACTTACCGAAAGCACTCCCAGTGCGACTCCCCAAGCTTCTCCCGTGCCCTCACCCACACCAAAACCGCTAGCCAAATCCAGCTACACTATCGCGCTGTTGGGAGATTCGATGATAGATACGCTCGGGCCGGATTTGCCGAATTTAAAAAGTATTCTCTCCGGCCAATATCCGGGCATCAACTTCAAACTTATAAATTACGGCGCCGGAGCAACCAATATCGAATCCGGTCTGGACCGGCTAACCAATGCCACGACTTATCTGGACCAAGTCCGTCCGCCGTTACTTTCCCTTGATCCGGATATCGTGGTCGTCGAATCTTTTGCCTATAACCACTGGGACAATACTCCATCCGACCTTGACCGGCAATGGCAGGATATAAGTAAGATCATCGAAACGATCAAAAACCATCCGCCAGCTGGCGGACCGGGTACAAAAATTGTTCTTGCGGCAGCAATTGCTCCATTTTGCCCGACATATACTGACGGATCGGCCAATTTACCGCCAGAGCGGAAATCTCTTGAGTGTGCCACAGTCAAGGCTTACTTGCAAAACTTGGTCAATTTTGCCACCAGTCAAGGCTACCCGCTGGCCGATAGTTATCATGCTAGCTTAAGTGGAAGTGAAGGTAATCCCCTTTATATCAACCAATCCGACCATATCCATGCAAGCCAAGAAGGCAAAGCTCTCTTTTCCCAAAAAATCGCCGGTGCGATCGGCCAGGTTTTATAAACTTGCGTTGACTTCGGTAGTAAAATAAGATCATCCCTCAAATCTATGCGTGATATTTATACCCAGAGAAGTCCGGCAGTGATACTAGGTTCCAACGGAAAGTATGAACAGCTTATTCCGGCAGTTCCACCGTTTTTAAAAGGAAACCAACCAATTTACGCCAGAGTTGATGGATGTGGAAGTGTTGAGCTTTACCAACGCGAAGATCCGGTTACCAAACCAAAGGAACAAACTATGGCCTTAAAACCGTTTGGCATCATTTTTCCTCCCTATATTTCACATAATTAGCTTGAATTACGAAATGAAATTTGATTCTTGGGATTATTATTTCCTCCTCTTATTAAGAGGAGGTCAGCCTGCCTGCCGGCAGGCAGGGAGGAGTTAGATAAGATGACTAACTCACCCTAACCCTCTCTTACCAAGAGAGGGAACTGGTTATTCGAGGTCTCGTTTTGATTTCGTAATTCAAGCTAATCAAGTTCTTGCAGTACCTTTTCTTTTTCTTTTCCTTCCAATACATACGCCTGGCCGTAGTCACGAATTCCAATAGGAATTATTTCAATATTTTCGCGTTTGATTTCAGTTCCCACAAATTTAAGTTTGGCCAAATATCCCACTTTGGTCTCCGGACTCCATTCCTGGTCAAAAATGGTATTGCCAAGAGCATAGAAAATAGGTTTATACTTACCCTTTTTATCCTGAGCGAAGTCTAAGGACTGATACCAATGGGGATGGTTTCCGACCACCACATCCGCTCCCCAATCTATAAATAATCGGCCAAGTTCTTTGGGGTCATCTGAAGCCAAAGACGGATCAGACTTGGGTGTGCGCTCGTATTCTTTGCCCCAATGTACAGAAAGAATAAGAATGTCTACTTGTTTATCTGCTGCTCTGATTTCCTGTTCTACCAATTCCCGGTCAACTGTTTGTCCCACTGCGTTGTAGCCAATGAAACCTACTTTTATTGTCCCAACAACACTATCACAATTTCGTGCAATTGCGTATTTTTGTGCTGGACTGTTGAAATGACTCAAATCACAGATCTGAATATTTTTTGTGACCAATTTACTGCAGTAAATGTCTTTTTGACATAACTCACCCCCACCCTCCCTTACGAAGGGAGAGAGACTATTCTCCCCTCTTGGTAAGAGGGGTTGGGGGGAGTTAGTTGTAAACCCCGTTGTTTCAATCCCCATCTCTTGCAAATGTTCCTCTGTCTCCGCCAATCCCTCCCAACCATAATTTAGGCTGTGGTTATTGGCTAAATTGGCTACATCCACTCCGCTGTCAGCCAACGCTTGGGCAAAACGATAATCTCCACAAAATTTAAAGCCTTCATTGGTGATCGGACACTTGACAAGAAGCGGCGATTCGAGATTAATAAGCGTCAAATCAGCATCTTTTAAAATAGGAGCGATATTGACAAGCGGCCAATTGAAATCATTTTTGGCCACCATTTTTTGGTTCACGACTCGCGCCGGAATAATATCTCCGGTGAGAAGTAATGTCCATTCAGTTCGTTGCGGCAGCTTAAAACGGCTTTGAGCCGGACCGGACTGGGGAAAAAGGGGGGAAATTACCGACCCTGACGGACTTTCCTTCAATAAGAACCATCCTCCCAAAACTACTGCCAGCAGCAGTAAAAGCAGAAGTAACAACCACCATTTCTTCACCCCACTATTGTATACCCCAAGTCCAAATGCATCTTGAGTCTCCGGCCTGGTTTGGGTATAATATGCGAGCGTCTAGGGTTTAGGGTCTAGCGTCCAGTTTTTACTAAACGCTTACCGCTATACGCTAAACGCTGTTTTTATGGCTAAAAAGGGACAACGATTTCAATTTGCTCTCAAATGTTCTGTGTGTAAATCACAAAATTACATCACGGAAAAAAATAAATTAAACGACAAGGACAAGCTGGCCTTCAACAAGTACTGCAAGGTTTGCCGCAAGGTGACTTTACATAAAGAAACAGACAAGTTGGATTAGTTTGCAGTGGGCAGTTGGCAGTAGGCAGTTCGCAGTAGAAATTAGAGTTTGTAGTTAGTAATAAGCAGTTTGCGGCAACCAGAAATCATGGCAAGTTTTGAAAAACTTCAGGTATACCAAAGAGCAATTGATTTTTCATATAAAATATACCGCCTCACAGAAAACTGGCCAAAAACTGAAACCTTCGGTTTGACATCACAACTTAGGCGTGCAGCAGTTTCTATTTCACTAAATATTGCAGAAGGATCAAGTCGTAGCAGAAAGGATTTTTCTCATTTTTTGACAATTTCTCGAGGCTCATGTTATGAATGTATCCCGCTACTTGCAATAGCTACAAAATTAAAATACTTAACGAACGAGGACTATAAAACATGTTATACTGAGGTCGAGGCTTTAGCAAAAATGATTAACGGTCTCCGCAACTCCTTGGATTTATAACTACTGCATACTGCGAACTGTTAACTGCAAACTAAAGCTTCTCGCTTTCGCTCGAAGCTTATGCACCGCAACACCGCACTACTGATCGCGTTTCTGGCAGTTCTGGCTGCTTTGGTCACTGGACTCAAAATTGGCAGCACCTTTTCCCCTCAAGCCCAACTGGCCCAGGTTTCTCCCTTACCGTCATCAGTAGCCGTTACCGAAGCTTCACCCCAAGTAGCCGGAGCTGAAGCGCCCAAAACCTATACCAGTAGTAATTGTGGATTAAGCTTCAACTACGATCCGGATTTTAGCGTGACCGAGGCCAGCGCTACCACGACACTTACAAATGCCAAAACCGGGGAAAACATCTATATCCTGTGCGGTACGGAGTTTCCCCGTCCGCCACTGTCTGCAGAACAAATCGAAACAGCCACTGTCGCCGGCCAAAAGGCTACTATTTACCATGATGCTTCGGCTAAAGACGGCACACCTCTGGACGTAGTCGTTTTCTCGCATCCTAAAAACAACCTCGAAGTAGCTCTATTTGGGTTTGGGGAAGTATTTAAAAAAGTAATCCAATCGCTTAAGCTGGAGTAAATAACTTATAGTTATTATTATAAACTCTTGCATTTTAATATTCGGAGGTATATACTTACAATAATATAACTTTCTGCTTACAAGGCAGATTGAAAGGAGAAGAATTATGACAGAAACACGTCCAGGTCCAGGAAGATTATCTGAAGGACCACCTACCACCCCACTACCCAAACCAACAGGGACACCGCCAGCAGAACCACCTCCAACTAGACCCCCTTTACCTTCTCCAACACCAGCTGGCCCAGGAAGAGGATCTGAAAGACCACCTACCACCCCACTACCCAGACCAACAGGGACACCGCCAGTTTGGAGATAAACGAGTACTTAAAAATGCTAAAGGAAAAATTTTAGTATCCAGAGCTTACTTTGTTGGGCCATCTACGATCATCGGTGGTTCTCCTCCACCGGGATTTGGTATATACCAATCGTAATTGCCCAAACAAACTGAGTCGGTTTGTTCACCCACATATCCTGGTAAAACCGGCTGATGATTCCAAGTGACACAACCTGGGCCTGAATAATCTACATTGGGAGCCACAGAAGTAGGTATTGAAGAAGTAGTTGATTCAGAAAAAGGTAGAGATTCTGCTCCTCCTCCAAAACCGACAGGTGGTGAACTCGATCGAGCTGCAGGTGGAACTATCGGTTCAGGTTGAGTACGATAAAGTTTCCACCCCAACCCCGCAGCTAAAACCAAAACCGAGATACCTCCAACACGCAGTAAATTTCCTCTTGTAAAAATATCTGCAGGTGAAGGTAAATATCTAAATCTATCTAACATATTCGCCGTAATATACACCCAAAGTGCCCTTTGTTGCAACTCAGACCGGTGGAGAAGTTGTAATTGTTCAGATTTCCGATAGAAAATCGCGCGAAGGGCCAATGGCCCTGTGGCGATCCCCGATCTAGTCGGGGATTGCTTCGCTACGCTCGCAATGACAAAATAATAGCGGAAGTGTGAACTGTTACGAGAAGTTCTCTAATCTCATGCGACCACCTGGCCCGTGGTATAATTGAGAGTGTTTAGGGCTGTAGGTTAATGGTAGACCTGCTCTCTCCAAAAGAGCTAGTGGGGGTTCGATTCCTCCCAGCCCTGCCCAATAAAAATCTCATTGTACTATTAACAAAAACATGGAAACAGCAGATATATTTGCATATGCCGCAACACTATTAGGTCTAGTGGCTTTCACTCCGCAAGTTATCATGACATGGAAGACTAAAGATACCAGGTCCGTCTCTCTTCTCACTTACGGGCTTGTTTCTGCGACATCAGCCCTTTGGTTATCGTACGGCATACTCAAAAACGCAACACCGATCATCGTGGCAAACATCGTCATCGGACTCCATGCGCTGGCCCTCGTGATCATGAAACTATCCTTACGCCCAAGACGGGGTTAGAAAGGTTATTGAGGCAAAAAAACCTTCATCTGAAAATTTCCCAGACAATCTATCAAAAAACCATCCTCAATCACATTCTTAGGTTCTTCTTAGGATGACGTGTTAAGCTTTTGACCAATCTTAGAAAAACAAAGTCCGCTTACATAAAAAAACAATAAGATAAGCCGAAGGGGGGTGAAAAACATGAACCATAAAATTATCGGAGCTGGTTTAGCTTTAGCCACACTTTTAGTTAGTGTAACTCCGGCTTTTGCCCAAAGTCCCTCTAGCACTCCCAGAAATGAACGTAGACTTGAAAGACGTTGTTTTGTAGCCCAAAACCTGATAGAGCAGAGAGTTGAGACCTACCGCAAAAATCGGGATAACCATATCACTCGGTACAACCGAATGAAAGATCGTTTGACAGCTCTTGTCAACAGGCTGACCGAGAATGGACATGATACTACCAAAGTTAAAGCGGATTTACTCGTACTCGAGGGCAAAATCCAGAAATTTGCAGCTGATTCAGATGCATTTCACAAAAAATTGGAAGAAGCCAACGATTACAACTGTGGTGACGCTGAAGGCGCTTTCAAATCTAGGATCGAGGAAGCTCGAGATTTATTAAAAATTGTCCGAGCTGACGCAGCTGATATCAGAGATTATTTCAAAAATACCATTAAACCTGATTTTCAAGCGCTCAGAGGTTCCAAACCCAGTCCAAGTCCTAGTCCGAGTGTCTAAGTCATAATGAAGCCATATCGTCTTGGCCGGCAAGAAAAACTTGACCGGCCAAGACAGTAGCTGTATCCTACTTTGAAAGGAGAGAGATATGAACAAAAATTATCTATTTATGGCTATTGCCATCATCTTACTTTTAGGCGGACTTTTCTTGTGGCAACGACAACGAACTACTCTGGAAGCTGAACTTAATAAAACTTCCCAAGAACTTGAAGCGCTAAATGAGGAGGATTTTTCAGAAACAGGTTTGGATGAATTGTCGCCTGGCGCAAGTCCAAATACAAGTACGGAGGTTACAAAAGAACTACAAGATATCGAAAAGGACTTAAATTCACTTGATCAAAGTGCGTTTGAAGACGATTCACTAAACTTCTAAGGGCTCGTTCGTCCCGATTAAATCGGGACGATTACGGCCCTTTGTGCCGCATCCTTCAATATAATACAGATCATGTTATTAACGGATGCGGCCTAAGACTCTGAAGACCTATCTGCCAATCAGACGGAGGTGAATTAAACTTCTTTCATATTATGCGGGTTTGGCAAATCAGTATATAATAGCTTCGTGGCTACAATTGAAGATTTAAAGAAAGAAATTGACCAAATCAAAACCAGGAACGCTCGGGTGGAGATAGATAAAACTTGGGAAACGAGCCTCACCCGAAGGCTTCTTCTTATCACCTTTACTTATCTGGCAATTGGTTTGTATCTTAAGGCAATCGCCGTACCGAACCCATGGCTCAACGCCATCGTCCCGGCAGTTGGATTTTTACTCTCCACACTCACGCTCCCCTTTTTCAAAGATTTTTGGCAGAAACATATTTATAAACACAACTAACTCCCCCAAACTTCTTTAAGTTTGGATTCACCTGTAAAACCATCCAAAGACCATCTCTAAATCCACAGGCTTATTTTCCCGTCCTGACACCTAAAAATTGACAAAGTAGTAGTAGTAGTAGTAGTAGAATCTCGTTAATTATGTCAGAAAACCCAAAACCCTACCGTGACCTGATTACTCAATATACTGCCGAGAAAATCGAACGTTTTTTAACTGATCCAACTAGTAGACGAGAGCGGGTTACGTTTGATGATATAGTGGGTGAACCTCGACCGCCGTTAAGGCTCAAATCCTATCCAGAAATGACCCAGCTCATAGAGAAGACTCTAAAAAGACTCAATCCTCATGACCCGCAGGTTAGACGTGAAGGACCAAATTTTAAAATGGAGGAGCTTGAGACTGATGTGCCTGGAGTCAAATTGGCGAAAGAAACTCGGTTTGAAGACGATTTAACCCATATTCACTACGTTCTTTTTGAAGGCGAATGGTAAATTCTCTAACTTTTGCTGTTATATTGTGGGGACGGTCCTTTTGTAGGTTGACATAACGCTCTAGATATTGCATAGTTTATATATGCCTCGCTCTGCCCGAATAGCTTTTGCACAAGGGTTTTACCATGTATTTAATCGTGGGGTAAATAAGGAACCAATCTTTTTGGAAGAGGCCGACTATCATACGTTTCTTAAAAGGCTTGTGGCACTCCGCACTTCACTTGGATATGACCACAGCATTTATACATACATCCTCATGCCCAATCATTTTCACCTGCTTTTACAAACAAGAAAAACACCCCTGGCAAAAATCATGACTTCTCTCGCAACCAGCTATTCTATGCGTTTTAACAAAAATCACGACCGCGTAGGTACGCTTTTTCAAAATCGCTTTAAAAGTAAACTTTGTGATACAGATAGCTATTTCCTAGTAGGGTCACGCTATATTCTCACTAATTCTATCCACGCGGGACTCGCCACTACGCTTGAAGACTACCCATGGAGTAGTTATCATGAACTGTTTGGCACAAGTCACTACAATATCATTGATCAAAAAGATATTTTTCGACTTATTGGCAGTACTGTAAAAAGCAAGGAAGCATATCGACAATTTCTACTAGATGGAATAAAACTGGGTGATCAGGAAAGTGAGTATGGTTTCGACCGAGAGGTAGCCGGATCAGCCTTGTTTTCATCCCTTGCACAAAAGAAATTCATGCGCCGGAAAAAAACCATAAAATCATAGTCGGATAAATTGCTTGTTATTCAGAACGTCATGACAATCTGTAAAAGGACCGTCCCTTATGTTTAAAAATCTGTCTCTCCTTCAATCTCTTGCACCTTTGTTTAAAAAAAGACTATGATAGATATGTCATGTCCCAAAAACTGCCCAGGATCATTCTGTCTTTGAGCCTTTTTTGTTTAGGCTTTGTCATAATCGCCGACATCCCCTTTTTCTGGTATGTACAAAAATTTGGTTTAGAAATATCTCTTTATGACAAGATTTATAGTTGGCTCGAAAATCTCACCCCCTTACTCTTTATACCAGCCGCCTACGCTCTATTTCGCCTCTTAAAACTCTCCGAGCTAAGTGGAAAACCAAAACTTATGCTTTATTTTCTCATTGGTATAGTACTTCCACTTCTCTTTTTCCCGGCAATATATGCGAGCCAAGAACAAATTTCTAGTGACTATCTTACATTCACAGGTGTTATCCTACCACGGCTTTATTTTAAATTGATTTTCGTGATTCTGATATCATTTTATGTCTTGGCTCCGCTGGCAGATATCATCGGTGTCATAAAAAACAAAAAAAGGACAGAGGCGCTCAAGCAGCTTGGTAAAACAGTGGCTCTAGGTATCATATCTTTGGCCGTTTCATTTGTGATACTACTTTTAGTATCCTATCAAATAACCTCACTGCTTGACCGACTGATGCTAGCTAGCAAGGTTGAAAATACCCTCCCCACAGTTTCAGGCTATACCAACCAACAATTTGTGATCACTGACCGTCCTCAACCGCTCATTGACTGCTATCTCAAACAAAATCCCGGAGACCTAAATGCCAGGATCTTAAATCAGATCGCCGGTAATTCTTTTTTTACAAAACTCGGTTACGATGCCTACTTTCTCAACGACCACTGTCTGGTCGTCTACTTAGGTACTCCGCTTATCTTGACGGATACCGAAGTTCCCACGCAAGCTGCCCTACTTTCTGAACTTTTGATCCGCATCAAATATGCTGAATTGATTCGCGTCAATGCTGACAAACACCCGGTGGATACGATAAGCATCAGAAAAGAAGAATTGTATATAGAGGACGGGCCGCGGGGCACATATGACAGTGATACCAATCGGATTGAACTGCAACAAGGATTTACCCAAGTTTTTCAAACAATCACCCATGAACTCTTACATTCATTTTCCCAGGAACACGAGTCCACCGTAAATAAAGACGTGATGTCAGGTTTAGACGAAGCTATCACCCAATATCTCACCAATCGGATCATGCAATCTGTAGCTGGTACTTATAAATCCACCACATATAAATTTCAAGTAGAGGCACTCGTCGCCCTCCTTCAATATGTCGATGAAAAAACCGTACTTGAGGCATACTTCAATGGAGATTTGCGCTCGCTCAAAACAGAAGTTGACTCGAAAACCTACAGAGGGGCATATTGCCGATTTTACCACTATCTGGATCAGTCTCTGGAAAATTACCACAATTATTCACTGACCAAAGAGTATGCTGCCCGCGCCACCAAGGCTCTCCAAGTCAAAGAAGATGATAATGTGGAGTGTTTTTGAGTCACGATCCAAAGCCAAGAATTAGTTATGCGAGATTTAGTCCTCAGTTTACGTCTAATTTTACTCTTAACTCTACAACCTGCTTTCGGTAGTCAAACACCACCACGAAATTATTGAAAAACCCGCTTTGCCCAACTATTCCGTGTCCGAGTTGGTTCAAATAAAAACCATACATAAATCCTACCTCTGTATTGTAGTAATTACCTCCTACGCCGATAGTAATCCTGTGAAGGTAAAGCGGTTCTTCATTACCTGTTACTCCAATCACGTGCTCTTTTCGTCCGGCTTTCACCTTTAACCCTAGTATTTCGCCAATCTGTGCATCAAAAATACATCTGTCGGCTCCCGAATCAACTAAAACCTCATGGGAAATGGTGTTTTTCACTTTTAATTCAATCGGAATAATTGGCCGGATGATACCAGGAGCCACTTTTTTGTACTTAAATTTCATACTGAACGTCCAACCAAGGTAAGGAGTTTTTGTGGCACGTAAGTCAGGATTGGTTTGGTATAACCTTTTTTTAGAGCTAACTGAAAAACTTCGCTGGCTGCTTTACCACTTACCACTACCGTCTTCTCATCAGCTTTAAGCACCAACCATTTACCTTTATATTTTTGATAGAGTTTTGTCCAATCGATAGCCATACGCTTCAACATTATTTAAAAATTTAGGGTTATCAGGATTATGATACTATAAAACTATCTAAATTCACAAGCCGTGAAATCCTAAGTATGAGTTAGACTGTCTGATAAATGTATATCGTCGGAATCCCTCATTCTATCTTAAGCCTCACTGCACTCCTTTCATCAGGCCGATCGGTAGAAAGTACTCCGTATGTAACCAAGAAAGCTAAAGCTCCCTTCATGTGCGCTGGTTTAAAGCCTAAATGTTGCTTAATCACATCCCTGATACCTAAAGTTGAAGGCTCACTTTCCACGCTATCAGAATCACCAGCAATGATACAACTAAGTGTTCCCGGAGTAACACCTAACTTTTCAGCTACCTCCTTTTCTCTTAAACCATTGGCCATAAGTTCTATTGCTTTGGCCTGCTGGGAAGTAAACCACTCGGGGTGGGTTAAATACAAGGGAACTCTTTGAGCTCTTTCTCTAGGCATGATAGTTATCTTCTAAGTTGAAAATTCTAGCGTAGTTTGTCTAAATTTACAATTGCGTTAGATTTTTATGATTTAATACAATTTTTTAGCTTATCTCAGGACTTACGCACTTCGTCATTGCGAGGAACGCAGCGACGAAGCAATCTTCAGAGATTGCCGCGCTCTCCGCCATCCGCCAACCGGCGGAGGCTGATCGCTCGCAATGACAAAAGCGCTACAATTGAGAATACTCAAACCTGCGACAACCGAGAGTTCTTATGACAGTTTTTTCAGCTTATCCACCGATTTGACTCCGGGGGTTTTTCTTGAAATACTTGTTTTGGATATGACTAAATTTTCGCGCAAGCACAAAAACCTCCTGTTTTTCCTATTTTCCCTAGGTTTGGCCTTCGGACTTTCCCGTTTCGAAGCTTTTCACACTCTGCTTTTGAGCCTGGGGAACTTCGGCTATGTGAGCGCCTTTTTCGCCGGAATGCTGTTTATCTCGACTTTTACTGTCTCAACCGGAGCGCTGATGCTCCTTATCTTGGCGGAAAGACTCACTGCTTGGGAAATTGGGCTCATCGCCGGCGTAGGCGCAGTAGTAGGAGATGTGATCATTTTCCGTTTCGTCCAAGACGACTTATTAAGAGAACTCAAAGATATTTATGCAGCTCTAGGAGGAAATCATTTAAACCATGTCCTGCACACCAAATATTTTAGCTGGACATTGCCGGTCATCGGAGCTTTGATCATCGCCTCGCCCTTACCTGATGAATTGGGAGTCAGTCTTTTGGGCATCTCCAAAATGAAGACCTGGAAATTCCTGATCATCTCTTTTATTCTGAATGCCACCGGTATCTTTCTGATCGTCACTGCAACCAATTTTGTTAAACCATAACGCGGGTTTAACTATTTGTCGATCATTTTTAGCATGCCGTATGGAGAATTATCCTGTGGTAAGTAAAACACTAATCGGTGTTCAGGCAGATCCAGCTCAACCTGTGGATTTTGGAAATTAAATCTAGGTCTGCTTTTACCGGAACAAGAGTAAATTTCAGTTAAAATATTAAATAAACCCGCTGCTTCATGGATAACTACCGACCTTCTGTCTTTTCCAAAAGTTATCCACCATGTAACTTCCTCTGCCCCCGTATCGGATGGAGTGGAAATAAAGTATAGAGTATGTCCGTCTTTAGAACCACTCACTGAATAGATAGAAGAAGGACCATTTTCCGTATTAACAATTTTGCACTCTGCTGTAAGTACGTCAGCAATACCTTGTACCACGCTACCTATTTCTGGTGATGACATATTTGACCGGATTATACTCCGAACCACCAACTTGTCAAACCACAGTCTTACCTAATCAAAAAGTGAAGTGAATGAATAGGTCTACCTAATTGAAGGAATGAAGTAAGGGTTTTCAAAGAAAACGCGAACCGTCATACTAACT
>LCEX01000042.1 GCA_000995415.1 Candidatus Gottesmanbacteria bacterium GW2011_GWC1_43_10 | reverse complement strand
AAACGTGTATTTAAATATTTATGACTAAACTTTTTGAAAAACTCAACCGGCTATCCTACCCGACTATCCTTTTTATCGCCTCCTGTGTGACAATTGCGTGTGTTCTCCCTTTATGGATATATATAGCCAGACAGCAAACACGACTTGCAACAAAAGCAATGGAAACCATTCCTCTTGTGGAAATAGTCAAACCCGCTTCGACTCTATCGAATCGAGGCGAGCCCACCCCGATGACGGGACCCGTGCCGCTCAATCCGCCGACCATCACGCGCGTGTACCCGTGGGTAGGAAAGGTCGGAGATGTCATCATTATCGAAGGAAAAAACTTCGGGGTATATCCGAAAAACAGAAGGCTTGCAGTCGGAGGCGCCGTTGTTGAGGAGACATCTATTTCCGATTGGCAGGACTCACGGATTGAAGCACTTATTCCACCAGATCCGCAACAGGGAGATACAGCTGCTATCAGGATTGATACCCATCCGATAGTGGAAAGTATACCATTGGTATTCTATGATGAAACGGCAACAGTCCGGCTCCGAAAACACGGGGACGTTATAGCAGGAGAAGGATTATCCGGTCTCATCCATGTATCTTTGTGGACTGCAAACGGCAAGCGGGAAATGACTGTTATAGCCCAACCGAACGAAAAAACAACGCTTTTTACCCTCTCTCCCAACGAAGAAATCCTTTCTTTGCTTCTTTCGGATGAAAAAGGAACTCTCATCCCCTACAGCCTCAACCCCACGGAATTCGGATTCTGAAAATCTTTTTAATCATATGCTTCATCTCTATGCTATCTTCGAACATCTATAGACCTCGCTTCGATAAACCTACATTAATTGACATGCACGTGCATATGAGATAATGTAGTAATAATGAAAGTAGGACACCGGGCAAAATTTAAAGAGGACATTTCTACACTCACCAACGGCATGATTGATACCGTCATTGACGCAGTTCTCTACATCACTTTCAACACTGTGCTCTCTGTGGGAATTCGGAACATGAGGCAAATGGAGTATGCCCAGTATCAATCAGATGTGCTTCTCTGTACCTATAACGCCCAAACCATACGAAGAGCACTTGACACCCTCGTGTCTCGAAAACTCATCCAACGAAATAAAACTCCCATAGGACGCAATATTACCATCTCCCAAGAAGGCATCAAACGCATCAATGAAATGATCCCAACCTATAAAACCCATCGCCCTTGGGATGGATACCTCTACCTCATCTCCTACGATATTCCCATTTCATCTAACACGAAACGCAATCTTCTGCGGGAGCACCTCAAACGAATCGGGTGTGGCAAACTGCAGGACAGCCTTTGGATGACACCGTACAATCCAACGAGTATTATCGATGAATTTATAGAAGATCATGGTATCCCTGGAACAATCCTCGTATCAAAGCTTGGGAAAGATGGGAGTATTGGAGATGAAGATCGAAAGACGCTCATCAAGCGTGTCTATGGATACGAACAATTGAACGAGCGCTATGAACGTTTTATCCATGGGTATACGAAACTCAAAAATCCGTCGATAACCCAACGGTCATTAGCGTACCACGCCATACTTGCAGATGATCCGCAACTCCCATTTGCGCTGGAACCGGAATATTTCCTAGGAAAAGAAGCATATCGCGTATTCCAATCATGAATCCGATCATTTCTCCCAATGCACAACATACATTATTCCATGTGCACGTGCATATGAAATAATGTATGTTTATGATTTGAAAAATGCACATAGATCCCCTATACCATCAACCACACGGAGTTTGGATTCTGAAAATTATTTTTTATCTTCTCCGACGATGATGACGATGTCTGCACTAGGGGTTGCTTCCCCTTCCGGAAGCCCGGAGAGGCCGGCCACCAGGGAGCGGGCTATAGCACGGGCGAGCTCCTGCTTCCCGCCTTTGGCGTCAATGACGATCGTCTTTTCATAATTTTTCCGCACGGCATTGTCCCTGTCTCCAAAAGTTAAACCCGGCATTTCGGCTTTGAGCCCGTCCTCTACCTTTTTCGTAATGCCGGCAACAGCCGTGCCGTTGAGAACCACTACCGTCCCCTCCATCATGGGCAACGCGGGAGGGGCAGGAGGCGCGGGCGTTTCCTCGGCAGAGGACTGACCCTGGTTTTCTCCCAAAGACACAGGCGCCACATCAATGATTTTATTGGTTGACGGCCGGTACAGGATCGCTTTCCGCGCTTTCGTGTAGACGATCACGCGGTCGCCGTTTTGGGAATTGGCAAAAAACGGCTGGTCTTTGAGTTTGGAGGCGTCTGCCACAGTCGCAATCGTCGGCTCCTCGTCAGCCGGAAGTTCCATGAGCTTCCGCAGGCTTTCCACAAGCCGTTTGGCATCCTCTTTTCCCAGCTTCTGCGGATCCTTGATGATCGCCTCCGCGGTCATTGCCCGGCGGTAAAAGTAGATACCGGTGCCAACGGATACCGTAAGAAGGGCAACGATGAGGACAATCCAAACAGCCGGCGGTAAAGAGAGTTTTGGAAGTTTCGGCAATTTCATGTGGGTCTATTTGTAGCGTAAATCAAAGAAAAAAGCAAGAAGGGAGAATGAATAGACGAAGCAATCCTAAAATATACATTATCTCGTATGCACGTGCATGGGAGATAATGTAGGTTTTTTCTTTTGCTATACCCTTCACAATCTGAATTGTTACGGGTATAGTTTCCGTACTTCACCATCCTTCTCCTTCGGCTACGCTCAGGATATGGGCGGGCAAGCTGCTCCGCGCCACCATGGGGTTTTTAGCCTAAGGACACTTCTATCTTTGTGTCCAAGGCTTTTGCGACTTTTCCTAAAAAGGAAAACGTGGGGTTGAACTTGCCGCCCTCCAGACGGGAAATGGCTGATTGTTTGGTGCCGAGTTTTTGCGCCAGCTCCTTTTGGGTCAAACCCTTTTCCAGCCGCTTGCGGATAAGTTGTTCGATGAGAGAGAACTCTGCCTCCAGAGCGTCATACTCCTTTTTTATTTCAGGATCCTTGAGGGCTCGTTTTTTAAAATCTGAAAACGGTACCAGATGTATTTTATCCATAAGGGTAATATAACATATCTGTTATACGCCTGTCAAGAGCTTTATTCTGGACAGTGCTGTTTTCATATCTTGCTGGGGAATTTTTTGTGATTTTTTGACACTAGCATGGACAAAAACGATTGTATTTTGATAAAAGCAATAAAAGACACGGACTTCCTGTTTGCCACGGATCCTCAATTCGTAGAGGTTGGTTTCTATTTGTTTTGAATAAGGCATGCCCAATTTCTGACCAAATGTTTCCAAAAGATCGGTAAGCCTAGTGAATTTTGAGATAGTTGGTTTCTCAAACGAAAAGATATATTCCTGTAATTTCGGGTTAATAAAAAATGTTTTCATAGTTACTGTCCAAACTGTACAGCACCACCTGTATATATTTCTTTAACTTGTAACGAGGTTAGGGTGTAGTTATAGACTCTGACATCATCCAGACTGCCTTCCAGATAGCCAACGCCCTCAATCCGGCCGAGATCCAGATCGGTGGCGTTGAGGGATGTTGAGGTAACGACGGTCACATGAGTCCAGACGCCTGCCGACAGAGTTGGAGAAGCGGTGGCGGCACCGTTGATATAATAAGTTGGCGAGGTGAAGCCGGTGGCCGACAGTGTTCCTCCTGATGACGAGATATAGGCACTGCCGTTTAAGTCGACAAAATACTCGGTGGTGGTGGTTGGTTTGACCCAGAATGATACGGCGTTGACCACCGTCGGCCCGGTGCCTACGTCGACAAAGTCGTTTGAGCCGTCAAAGGTGTAGGCATAGTTTGTTTTGCCGGTTTGGGCTACCGTTGCTCCGCTGGTCGTACCATTGTAGCTCCCGCTTGCGCTATACGCGGTGGTTCCTTCGGCCTCATCCAGTTTGTACCACCCCACCGGCCCGCCGCGGTTGTAGTCCCACGCCACCTGCGCCGCCGTCCGTGCGTAGTTGTAGATTTTAACCTGATCAATTAAACCCTTGAAGTTTTCAGAATAAGTGTCATCACCCATTCTTGAAGTAGTATAGCCAAGAGCGCCAGTTGCTGTACCATCGGCTTTACCATCAATATAAAAAGTTGCGTTTCCACTGTTACTGACTACATTAACATGATGCCATTGGTTTTCAGTAAGAGCGGTATCATTAAGATGATCAATACCGCTATAGAAGTAAGTAACTTTTTTTAAGTTGCCTCGGTATAGGAAACCTGTTGTCCCTGAAGAGAAAAGGTTGCCATAGGTATCTGAGGAGGGAATAGGGTATATCCACATCGAGACAGTGTGTGTATTGGTAAGGGTAACTCCGGAAAAACTTACATAATCATCCGTTCCATCAAACTTCAACCCCTTGCCATATTTTCCCGCAGCCCAGGTTGGGTCGGATGAGTTGGATGAGGATGATGAGCCCAATGTGCCGGTATTGGAATTGCCACTGGTATCGTAGGCATATTGTCCCGTCCCTTCATCCATCTTCCATTCAGCAACAGGAGCCCCACAATAAGAAGTATCGCCCGGGATGCAGGAGTCATAGTTTTTGGGCTGGGAGGAAAGGGAGAAGTTGTCAAAGGTATTGCCTGAATAGGTGGAGAACAGCCCATGCAGAGTATTTGAGATAATTCCTGCATCCGTGACCGTCTGTTCTGTCCCCACCAAAGCTCCATTGTAATAAACTTTTACTTTCAAAGTATTAGCATCAGAATGGTATGTCATCACCTGCAGTTTGGCTTCTGCGGAGTAGGTGGTAGTGGTCTTTATAAGCGACGTATAGGTACCGTTAACGACCTTATCAAGGTGGACTCTATTTCCGTCATGATAGGCTAAGAGATAATTTAGGGGGGAGCTGCTAGAATCAAGATTCAGAACTAACCCCCCTTGAGTATATGAAATTAGAACCATGTCGGTTGAAGCTATCACATCTGTATCGGAGGTAGTTATTGAAGAAAACAGTTCGGAAGTAGTCAATGCTTTAATGGAAACGTCATCAAATAAAAGTACATCACCATTATCTTTTCCACCCAGCCGGTAGCTCATCGATGTCCCCGCCGGACGGAAAGTGCCAGTATGATTCGTATAGCTGATACCTGTTTGATAGCCGGAGTAAGCGTAGGCCCACCACCCATCGTTTGGATCAAGGCAGCTAACTATATAACTGGTTCCGGAAACACGTTTAGCCCAACTGCCGGCAGAGTACCAGGTATTTGGAGAAACAGTTATGTTTCGAGCGGCGTATCCATAAGCTGAAGTTAAAGTAACTTTTAACGCTTGGCTTCCGGTATGAGAATCCGCGTCGGCTGTTAAAGCAGTTACGCCATTATTAAGCCAGCCTGTTGGCGGATCACCGGTTTCCATGTCCCCATTTGTTGTGAGTTCGCTTCCCAAGGTAACAGGTGTATTGATGGCTTTGTTGGAAGAAGTGCTCCAGGTGGAGCCGGTCCAGCTTCCGCCCAACCCGCTTGAAGCAGACCGGTCGAAGTTATCGGAGTAAATGGCTGTTTCAGCGGTTGAGGAGGCGCTTGACCTTCCCAGCACCATGCTTGCTCCCTGGTTATAATCCAGCTTGACTTCTTCAGCCGAAAGGGGGTAATTGTAAAATTTAAAGTCATCAACATCCCCGACAAAACTTGAGGCGCCGATATTGATGCTGGTGCCAAAAGTTACGCCTGTAGTTGAGCTGGCCGTTTGTACTCCGTTTTGGTAAATTTTACAGCTTCCCGAACCGTCGGAGACGGCGACAATATGCGTCCAGGTATTTAGCGTTAATGCCGTGCCGGTACAGCCTCCGTAGACGGGTTTGGATAAAGAGCTGGTGGTCAGTTTGCTGGCCGTGACCAGGGTTTTGCTGGCCACGGAAGCAGACGGGTTGACCCAGACGGAAACTGTGTTTGAATAACCCGGGTCGGTAATGGTGGTTGTCACCGAAGAACTGGCAGAGAATGTCAGCGCTTTGCCAAACCGGCCGGTATTATTCCACGTCCCGCTGGTGATCGTGCCCGATAGTGATGAACCGCCGTTACCGGAGTTATTGGCTGTTGAGCCCTGGCCTTCGTCGAATTTATAATAAGCTAAGGCTGAGCCAACGGGCGAGCCCACCGCCGGATGGCCGGCGTTCATGTCCTGGACAATTTGCTTGCCCGATCTGGCATAGTTGTAGACTAAAAACCTATCCACACTGCCTATGAAATTAGTATAGGTTGTGCCTGAAGAATCATCCTGTCCCAGTTTATATGCATTGGCCGTATCGTCAACCGCCGAGGTGAGGGCTGTTGACGCTTTTTCCACCCCGTCAACGTACAGCTTTAAGGTGGTTTTGTTGTACACACAGGCTACATGGGCCCAGGTGTTTAATGACAAAGCAGTACCGGAAGTTGCGGCCGTCTGCCAGGTGGTGGTTTTGAATTGGCAGGCCGGATAGCCCGAAGCGTCGGTAAACATTCGTACTTCTTCAGCCTTGCCTAAAATAGCCTTTGAGGCAGCCGAAGTTTCCGGTTTGACCCACATTTCCAGGGTGAATTGGTTGGACAGCTCGGCTGCATGGACAGGCGGGGCATGAAATAACCAAGCTGCAAATAGCAAAAATATGACAATGAACTTCATAAGGGGTGGCCTTGAAAAAATCTGCTTGACATTTTTGGTTAATTTTGTTAGCATACTTTTGCCTGTTAGACCTCGGTCTCTGTCGGTCACACCATGGTGTAGTACCGACGACAGGCTTTTCTAGTCTTTTTCCATATCACCTTTGAATAATCGTTTATCTCTCTTCTTGTTAGTAACCCAATTGGGGATAACGCTCCAAAAAAACGGATGGCCGGTCCCGTTTTTCTTGACAATTACTTTAATTTTCCAATTATCAATAATGGCAATAAAACCGTAGTAAGTTACTCTTCTTTTGCTGTTGGCCTCTATTTCCTGCAATGTGGAAGTAACAGACAAAATCTTAACGGCAAAAGGCAAAAGCTGAAATCTTAATACCTGGGATCGGGTTTCTCTCTTTCTATTTCTCCCTGTATAAATCATGTGCCAAAAACCACGGCCGGTAAAAACAACTTTTTGTTTTAGATATGGACAATAGACAGGCTTGATGTGTTTATATTTCTTATACGTTTGATTTTTTAGAATGGTATAGTTTTTCATTTTGATATGTCGTTTCATAGTTAGAAATCTCCCACTTGTACAAAATCTCCTGTGCCGTCGAGTTTGACTCCCTTGCCATATTTACCGGCGTCCCATGTGGGATTGCCGTTGAGGGTGCCGTTTCTCGAATTGCCCGAGGAATCATACAGTGTAGTACCGGTTCCTTCATCCATTTCCAGTTTCACAATCGGAGAGGGCGCCCAGCTGTAGAGCTGGTCCACTTCAGCCGGGGTGAGGGCACGGTTGTAGATACGGGCGTCATCTACAACACCGTTTAAGCTTTGACTTGAGCCGTTGTAAGAACCTAAATAGATCGAAGAATTATTATCGGTCAGTCCACTAAAAGTACTCGATGTAGTATAATCGGCCCCGTCAACGTAAAATTTGCATTGGGTTCCGTTCCATGTAATTATCACATGGTGCCAAATGGATGCTGTAACGGTTGCGGTACCCATTTGTGTATCAGTCCCCAATACCCCCTTGAGGAGTGTTCCGGTTGAATTGGTCTGTATATAGACGCGGCTGTTGGTAGAAATTTTTGGGTGTGAAAAAACAAAATAGTTTGCTGAAGAACCAGAATTTGGTTTCACCCATAAAGAAACGGAACCTTGTGGGGCATTAATAATATTGTTGGTGTTTGTAATATTGATACTCCTCCGTTGGCAAATTTTCCGGCAGCGTTGGTAGCGCCGTTGGTGTAGGTGCCGGAGTTGCTATTACTAGATGAATCAACTGCTGTTCCGCCAGCGGATTCGTCAAGTTTCCACCACCCCACCAACCCATCGGTTAGATTGTCATTCTCTCTGGCGCCCAAGATAACCGAAACCTGCTGTCCCAGATTATCAATTTTCACCTGATCGGATGAGCGGTCATACGGGTAAACGGCCATTTCATCCAAATAGCCTGCCCAGTAATTGCTGGCTCCATCGCTATCAGCCCCAACGTACAGAGTAGAGGAGCTTGAGAGGGAGCCGGTAGAAGTGAGGGATGTATCTTGACCGACTTGAACCCCATCAACATACAAAGTTATTGAGGTTGTTCCGTTTTTAACGGCTGAAAAGCTATGCCACTTGCTGTCGGCATATGAAACAGTAGAACAGGCGCTGTCCTCCGGCCCCCAGGAAGAATCATCATCAATGGCAAAACAGAGGTAGCCGGAAGAATTCATATAGACTTTGAAGCCAGCCGAGCCGTAGCGGGCAATGATCGTATCGGTTCCCGAAACGGTTGAAGGATGTTTGAATGAGCCGGCCAGGGTGAAACTCCCCGTCCCAAAATCAAAGTCCTGGTCAAAGGAGCGGCTCAAAGAGTCGTCGCTGCCGTCGAAATTTAAATAATTAGAAACCCAAGTTGCTCCGCTAAGGGTCAGATGATTTAGGTTCGGAGAGGAATCGCTGGCTGTGGTGCCATATCCCTCGTCAAAATGATATACGGAAGTGGGGTTCTGGCCCCTGCCTCCTGCGGTTCTGGTCGAGGTGGAATCATTGGTTGTCCCGCTCCAGGCATAGCCCGTGCCCAGGGAGCCGTCGGTGTAACCGGTAGCCGACCCCTGTTCTTCCAACTGCACCCCGTCAAGATAAATGGTCTTTCCCACTTGTACCTCAATGCCATAATTAGCCGCGCTGGCTGATCCGGCCGCCGTATAGGTTACCCGCCACCAACCTCCTCCGGCGTTCGAGTACGAAGTCGGAGTGACCACCGAACCGTTAAAGACGAGCTTGGCTACGGCCGAGGTTACTTTCCCGCCGACATTGCCGGAAGTTCCATCATAGACATAAGCTGATAAAGTATGAGTATTAGTGTTGCCGGCATTAACGCTGGCGACATATTGGAAGGGGTAGCTGGCAGAAGAATTAACCAGACCGGCTGATTTGGCGCCGAATTTGACATAGGCCGTTGTCGTGTTTTCTGTGGCCGTGAGCAAGTCGGAAGGCTCGGCCGGAATGCCGGCATACTCCCCATCACTCCCCCTGGCAAACAAGGTAAAATTATCAAAGGTATTGCCTGAATAGGTGGAAAACAGCCCATGCAGAGTATTGGAAATAATCCCCGCATCCGTGACTGTCTGTTCTGTTCCCACCAAAGCATTGTTGTAATACACTCTCACTTTTAAAGTAGAAGCATCAGAGTGGTAGGTAATCACCCTTAAAGTTGCTCCTGCAGAATAGGTGGCGATGGCGGAAATTAAATTGGTGTAAGTTCCTGCCACATTCTTATCAAGTTTTACTCTAGTTCCATCATGGTAGGCAATCAAAAAGTTGGCAGGAGAGGAAGCAGAGTCAAGATTAGTAACGACCCCCGCTTGAGTACCGGCAGTCATAGTCACATCCGCACTGGCCACCACATCTTTATCAGATGTAGAGACAGAGGAGAAAAGGGAGGAGAGGGTGAGGGGCTTGAGAGTTAAATTATCCCAATATGCTATTTCACCAGCTCCCATTCCCTGATTTCTTATATATGTTGCTGTTGCACTTAT
>LCEX01000041.1 GCA_000995415.1 Candidatus Gottesmanbacteria bacterium GW2011_GWC1_43_10 | reverse complement strand
TTCATGCCTTGTATTTTAGCGCATTTTTTACATTTACACTATTTCTTGTTTTGCTTTTCCTGATACTCAAGCAACTTCTCGGCTGGGGAGATACCGCCAAGTACCTCGTGGGGAAAGTAGTTCCAGGCATCGGTTACCAGTTCGAGCACATTGCTCAATTCCGAAGCGTCTCCGCCGTGATCAAACATAGCCACGACCTTCATCGTGTCGTCGTTATCCTCCTCGTGGAAAATAGCATCCCGAACATGATCCAAAGTAAAATCACTCTCGGTTTCTTTGAGCATATCTGTGAGCTCCTGCTCAATCTCTTTCCGCCGTTCTAAAATTTGTTGTTTTGATTCGGTTTCCATAATTTATTGGCTGAAGTGCTTCACCAAGTCGGAGAGATAGCGTGCATAGTCTGCGAAGATTTGGAGATTTGCATAAACAACTTTAGCACTCAACTCTTTGCCGGTTGGATGACCTGCATCGTTTCGGTTCAGACGTACGAAATTGAAAATGCCATCAAGATATATCTCCCAATCACCTTGCAACTCCTTTGGCAGAGATTTCACGTCCGTAAGAAATTCTTGCTTAAATTCCCTGTATTGCGTAGCGATCCACCTGTCCTCAATACGTTTTTGAAATTTAGTCTTACGTGGCTCTTTGAGCCAATTCGTGTATGCCTCAATCAAATTTAGCATCAAATTTTCAGAAGCTACTCCTAAAGTGATTGTGGCGGAAAGTAAATGCCTTCTGTTAAAAGCGGCAATTGACTCGCCGATGTAAGCAAAAGTAACATCATCAATTTCAGGTACTTTTGCCTTGAGTGCCTTTAGGTAACCTTCCGGATCGTACGGTAACCAATCCTCTGACATAAATGCTTCAGTACCGTATGCGGTTATAGAAAGCCAAGGGTAACCACTATTAAAATCGCCCGGCGTGCCAGGATACAGAAAACCTGCGTTTATAAGTTCCTGAACAACCTCTCGAACGACAGAAAAATACTCGTCCTGCTTATATCCAGGCACATCTTTGAGAGAGTCACGGAACAATTCGTACAAGCCACCCATCTGCACTTGATGCCGATAGTTCTGTTGACTTTGCTTAAGCTCAATCTGCTTTCGGAAAAAATCAACAATCTTATTTTTTACTTCTGATCGATCCATAAATTATAATTTGAGTTTTTTAAATCAAGAACTTGCTAAGATGGCTAATCGTTTGACTCCTCCTGTTTATCATTTTTTCTAATTTGCGAAAGGCAGAGAATGATGTGCATCAATCTGTTCGCAACATTCTCCTCAGCCAGTGAATTTTTATTGATTCCGTGGGCAAAGTTATTTCTTAGATTCCAACCAATTCTGCAAGTAAGAAGTACATGGAAGTGAAAATCGTCCTTCCAAAATAATCCGAAAGTTTTAAGGATGTAATCTTTGTCTTCGACTCGAAATACAGGAGAGTGTGTCAGCTCGTCGTATAGAGCTTCCGGCGTATAGTATTTCGTCAGTTCATCAAACGACCATTTCAAAAATGGTGATTGAAAATGCAAATTCTGAGAAAAATGCTGTAGTAGATGCCGATCATAATCCTCATTGATTGGTCCAACTTGTGCCGCCGGGTAATTAAATTCAGATATCACGGTATTCGTGACCAAGTATTTAAATACGTATTTACTGGAAATATCCTTGAGTTGCTTATCAACATGGTCTTTCTTGAGAATAAAGGATACAACCAACTTAGGAATCACCTTATTTATTGGTTCTGCGCCGCGCTCTGATCCAAAAATAGAATCAAGAAATTGTTTTATTTCTTCGTTGCTTATATTGATTTCGGCAGATACTTCGTGCATAGCGAACTTGCCACGTTCACCAATGTTGCTAATTTCTGCTCTTACTCGTGCCGCTGCTTGTTTTGCGAATTCAAATTGAGCATAACGCGAGTAGATATCTAACAATTTTTCCAGATAGTTTAAGATCAGTAACCCATCAGAATTTGCTTGCTTACTATCTCGAAAGGCTTTTTCCAATTTTGACAGAGCCTCATTTAATTTCTTTTCATCCTTGCTTTTAGCGTAGTGCTCAGCTAACAAAACTACGGCACACTCAACATTCCAAGTATTCGGCTCCTCTGGATTAGATAAACGGTTCAGCCTATTCTCAAGACCTGCCAAGAGTGTATTCTGTTGTTGCTCTGTAAGACTTCCAACTCTATTGTTTTCAAGAACAAGCCATTTGAATGCATAACCCCACAGTCCAGGCTTATCATCCTCTTCAAATTTACTTTCGGTCTCAATGATTGTTGTTATAAGTTTTTCTAAACGATCCGTATCATTTATCTGTTTGGCTAGAGCTAGTGCTCTCTGGAGCTTATCTTTACAACCCAAGGCATCATCGAGATTTTTCGCACAAATTTCTATAGATGCATCTATTACCTTCTGCGCCATTGTGAAATCAATGGTGGTATTTTTTATCTTTGGTGCGAAATCAACAACCAAATCTGCATATCTAGCAGAGAGTGTGGGATGTTTAGATTCCTCAGCTCTTTTACGCCAGTAGACCAACATCTCGTCATTGACAGCTCTGATACTTGGAAACTCGACCATTTGGTTTTCTTTGTTGGGTAAAACAAACATGGGACCGTAGTACGTGCCCCATCCTGTATCTTTATTCGGATAGTTAGCTAAAAATTGGAATGCACAATACTCTGCAAGCTCCTGTGTATCAGTTACCTTATGTTCCTTGACGTTAAGAATTTCACCAATCTTCTGTCCTATCTTGTATTCCTCGATTGGTTCAAGTTTGTTCTCTAACTCATCCATGTATTGTCTTAGTTCTTCTCTGATCATTTTTATCGCATGATTTGTGTTATTTCCCAGTCGGTAAAATCGCTATTTATTTCGACCTTATGAGTTACCGACTGTTCGCCAAAAGAATCTCTAAATTCTGTTACGGTATAGGAATAGCCCTCAGGCCCCGAGTTCAAAAGTCCGACACAAAAGACGGCTTCAAAATTATGTCTTCCAAAGATGCTTTCCCGAATTTTGTTCCTGAAAAATTGACCGGCACCATCAAAAAATGTGACGAGAAGCTTCTCGTGAGCGTAATCAGCACCTCTCGCAATTTTTAAGTTTATCGCATCAATTACTCTTTGCTCTCCACTTGGTAATTTTCTCCCCCTCGGAACATCAAGTGCAGATACATGCTCTGTTTGGAAGGCCAATCTTAAATCTTTGTCTATTACAAACCCGTCGCCGGAATCATCCTCCATGAAAGTAATATCTCTGTTGTGCATTTTTCGTAGGACGGCGCAAATTAACCAATTAGCCCATGCTTCTCTGGGCAGGAGGCCAAAGTTTTTAATTTTCCTACCATTCCAAAGGAACTGGGGATTTTTCACCATCGGCTCAAAATCTTTGAGCGCGATTTTCAAATCCTTAATAAGTTTACGATCCAATGAAGGAAGCTCAGTAATTAACATAATCAATTAAAGTTAAGGGCTCTCCACCAGCATTAGCCGCGCGGCGGAAAAGGATCATTGCCATAGCTATTACGCTCTTGTATTTTGCCATCCTTACCGTGAATAAAATGCTCGACCTGTTTCTTTTCGGCAATCTTTTCTCCCTTATCAAGGGCATTCTCTTTGGTGCGGTGAGACGACAGAGGTTTTTCGGCGCCCTCTTTTTTATTCTCCCACATGTGGCGACCAGAATTATAAACGGTGTGTATGTTTTTCATATTCATTTTTATTACTGTGGATAAATACGACTTGTTTAGGTTATGTTTAGGTAGTATACTGTATATATGCAAAAGAAGTCAACTATAAATATAGGAAATCCATCGAAGCGACAGGCGGAAATATTAAACTTCGCCAGAGAGTACCGCAGAGAAAACGGGTATTCACCTGCTTTAGTTGAAATCGCAAAACATTTTAATATCTCTATTCCAACTGTTCACGAACACATCTCACATTTAAGAGAGAAAAACCTACTCACCGCTGAAAGAGGCAAGAAACGATCGATCCAATCACTGCGTGACCACAAGTCATCAGTTGTGGAAATCCCCCTGATGGGACTCATCGCCGCTGGTGGTCCCATTGAAGCGATAAGGGACCCAAAACCTATCGAAGTACCCAGTGCCATGCTTCCTCCCGGAGCAGATTACTATGCTCTAAAAGTTTCTGGGGTAAGCATGATTGAGGAAGGAATTTCAGACGGTGATATTGTAATAGTGCGCGATCAGCCTACGGTGGACGATGGCGAAAAAGCAGTTGCTTACATGCCGGATAGAAACGAAGTTACTCTCAAGAAGATATACCGAGAAAAAAATCGTATAAAGCTTGTGCCTGCAAATAAAACAATGAAGCCATTTTATGAAACCCACGTCTTAATTCAGGGAAAGGTAATAGGAGTATTAAGAAAAGAGGTTTAATAAATGGTAAAATAACTTTATGTCATTAGTATCTATACCAGAAGCATCAAAATGGGCGACTAATTATCTCGAGAAAGAGGTATCGCCGACAAATATCTCTTACCTAGTTCAATACGGTAAGGTTAAAAAGCATGGCGAGAATGGTTCTACATTGGTTGATTTGGGTGATTTAAAAAAATACTACGAATCTTACAATGGTAAACGCGAGATCAGTTGGAAAAAAAATCTTGGCAATGACCTAAACTGGACACTCTCTTTTGATAATCTACGAGAGAAGGACACCACAAAACATGTGCACAGACTTCATCCGTACAAAGGGAAATATATTCCCCAACTTGTTGAATATTTTATTGATAGCCACACTGACGATTTCAAAAAAGAAGCCTATTTCAAAACTGGCGACATTATTCTCGATCCATTTTTAGGTTCTGGGACAACGATCATTCAATCATTGGAAATGGGACTGCATTCTGTAGGCATAGACGTTTCTGAATTTAATTGCATGATCTCAAGTTGTAAGGCGACTCGCTACAACAATGAATATTTACAGAAGGCAATCAAGAAAATGCTTGCCTCCCTTGATACATTCGAGCATGACAATAAAATCCAAGAATTTGAAAATGAGCTTTTAGTCGAACTTGCTAAATTCAATAATGTACATTTTCCAGGCTACGATTTTAAGTACAAAATAAATCAGGGAAATTTTGATGAAAAAAAATTCTCTACTGAAAAAGAGCGGGAGTTTCTGCCTATCTATCAAAAATTACTGAAAAAATACTCAATCAAGTTAAAACAGGATAAAACAGACTCTTTCCTTGATATTTGGTTCATGGATAATGTTCGCCGAGAAATAGATCATGTGTTTCAAGCCATTAAACAGGAAAAAGATGTTAAAACACGTAAAATTCTCGCGCTTATTTTAAGCCGGACAATTAGATCGTGCCGCGCAACAACGCATAGTGATTTAACAACACTCAAGGAACCTCAACTTACGACATACTACTGCTATAAGCATAAAAAAATCTGCAAACCACTTTTCTCTATCAAAACAATGCTCAACCGTTACGCGCTTGATACATTGAGTCGAATCCGTGAATTTGACACCTTACGGAAGCCTGTCCATTACTCCGCGATAACCGGAGACTCCCGAACCGTAGATATTTTTGAGAAAGTAGAAAAGCATAATCCAGAGTTTTCTAAAATCCTGAAAAAGCAAAAAATAGCAGGTATTTTTTGCTCCCCTCCGTATGTCGGACAGATTGATTATCACGAGCAACACGCCTATGCTTACGATTTGCTTGGGTTTAAACGAAAAGATAATCTGGAAATAGGTCCCTTGTACAAAGGGCAAGGACAAGAAGCTCGCAGGTCATACGCACAAGGCATTGCAGATGTATTAAACAATTGTAAGCAATATCTAAAAGCTGATTTTGATATTTTCCTTGTGGCGAATGATAAATACAATCTTTACCCTGAAATTGCTGAAAAGTCTGGTATGAGAATTGTAAATCAATTTAAACGCCCAGTATTGAATCGTACGGAAAGAGATCGAAACCCTTATTCAGAAATAATTTTTCACTTTAAATTAAAATAAATTTATGGCTTTATCTAAAGAACAAATAAACAGTGTTGAAGAAGTTTTGAAAGCAAGTTTGCGTAATAAATTTCAAAACTATAAACCCGAGCCGGCATCAATGCCTTTTCATACACGACTACTCGGTAAAGATAGACTTGCTTTGTATTCCTTTATTCACTCTCTTAACACGAACTTTGGTACAAGCATTTTTGAACCGGTTGGTCTGGCTCTAGCACAAAAGAATTTTAAAATGGCTGTTTCGCAAGCTACAGCTGGGAATCAGATCAGTTCTGCCGCCCAAGCCGAAATCCAAAAAATAATTGACGGACTCATCACAGCAACAAGCACACCGAATAAAAAAGAAGAGATTGAGAGGATACGAAAAGTTTGCCAAATAGGCGAGATGATAAAAGTTAAGCCAACAAAAGTTGATTTAATGTTTGAGTCAAAAGATGGTTCATATTACTTGTTTGATATCAAAACGGCAAAACCAAACGCTGGAGGATTTAAAGAGTTTAAGCGCACCTTACTTGAATGGGTCGCTGTTGTTTTAGCGAACAAACCAGATGCAAACATAAATACTTTTATTGCGATTCCATATAATCCCTATGAGCCAGAGCCATATACTCGTTGGACAATGCGAGGAATGCTTGATCTGGAAAATGAGCTTAAGGTGGCTGATGAATTCTGGGATTTTCTTGGCGGTAAAAATACTTATAAAGATTTGCTCGATTGTTTTGAGAGAGTTGGTATTGAGCTTCGTGACGAAATTGACGAGTATTTTAAGCGATTTAATAAAAAATAGTTTAAAACTCGTAATAGAAAGTCTTTTATTACGAGTTAACCGCGAAAAGTATAATATAAAACTAGTGAATAGGGGGCATAAAATGGGTCCCATTCACTAAACTTTGAGTCGTTTCGTCAATAGTACACTTTTGTATCATTACAGAAATGCGGACTGGGAGTAAGGTTAAACCTAACTTCCAGTCGAAATATGCACATTACGCTATGATGAAATAGGCAAAAGTGCTAAAATAAAATCAACAAATAAATAATTTTTGCCTCAAGGGGCAAACCTGAACGGTATTCCTTGCTCAAGAGCTCGTAATCGTTACTACTTTTTGTGGTAATCGGTTACGAGCTCTTTTGCTTCAGAGGCATAAGAAAATGAATATGAAAAATGAAAATGCAAAGTTAGATTTTATTAATTCCCTGCTGGGGATTGTGGAGTCCTACACGGATGTCATCCACAAAGTCCCGGACAAGGTGTATTTTAATTTTCCGTCTCCGCATTTTGATATTTCTGATCAGAAATCTGTCCTTGCCGAGCTAAAAAAGAAAAAGATTATTGCCGGCTTCAAGCTGGATGATGGATATTTTGTAATTTCCAAGCCAGGCCGGTCCATGCTTCGTGATTATTATTTGAAACTTGAAGACCGTCCGGAACCGAAAGCGGAAATGCCGATAGATACCATGATCAGGTTTGACGAGAAAACCGGAATAATAAGCATGGGAGGAAAACCCTGCGAGATTCCAATCAACACAAACCAATATTTTCTTTGCAAAGCATTATTTGATAAAAAATTTGGCACTCCTGTGACCGAAACAGATATCGTGGATATGGCCGACTGGGCGAAGGACACCAAGCGAAGTGTCTATGACGCTATGAATGCGGTAAACAAGCGAATTAAAAGCGATTTGGGCATAGAAAAGTTTATAAAATGGAAAACCGGCCGGGTCTGGATTGATTACGAACGAAAGTGAGACTTTAGTGAGTCAAAGGTGAATCACCTGCAAGCGCGCAGACTGGAATAAACAGTCTGCTTTTTATTTGGCGGACTGGCAAACAATATGCCGAAGCCGATACCAACAAAGAAAATACCGCCTCTTACCCTCGAGCAAATGGAGGAGATTTTTATGGACAGGTTAGCTCACCTGATCGTCCGGCTTTTGGATTACCGCCAAGAGGAAAAAGACAAAGCTAAAAACAATGAATATGAAAAACCAACCGGACAACAGCACTAATTTCGCTACCAGCGACTTCTACGCGGCCGCTTTCCTTGTGGCCAAGGGATATAAGCTTTTTGGTATTAACAAAGCCGACTCGCGCCGGTTTCGTTTTATTTTCACTGATGAACCTAATCGTCCCCAATTAGTAAGTGCCTATTTTGCCGGTTTGGTCGAAGTCAACGCCAAGGCGTTTGTTACAGCGATCAAAGAGCTGAAGTCGCTCATGTACAACGATGCTATCGATTGAGCCTCGTTGCCGAATGAATATGAAATATGGAAAATCTACCATTCAAAATAGACAATAACGATTACGTAAAGCTTCCTCGAAGCATTAAAACCGCCCTCGTGGACGGCTATTTGCGGTTTGAGGAATACTCGATCCTTGTCTGGCTTTGGATCAACGCCAATCCCCGGAACGGCCGGGCCCACGTGAGCTATGCCGGTCTTTCCAAGGACTTCAAAGAAAAATACTCCAAGAATCACATCAACCGGCTGATGCTCGACCTGAAGCGGAAGAAGTGGATATGGTTTGCCAAGCAACAAGGTCGCAGAAGTTCGTTCAATGTGGATATTGGGAGCTATCCCTTATCTGACGGCACATTTAAGGATATCGACTTTCGCTTTCTACAGAAGTCCGGCAGAAGTGAGGGTGCTACTCAAGAGCAAACACCGGCAGAAGTGCCGACAGAAGTCGGTGATGTTCGGCAGAAGTTAAAAGACGAGAAAAGTGCCTTGGTAGAGCGGTTTTCTTTCACTTCTGAAATTTCAAACGGCAGAAGTTCTAAGAACGATACCGATAAAGAAAATAAAAACAATCGATCGACTCGTCGTCCCGTAAGAAGCTTTACTCCGAAAACCTATGAGGAGGAACGCTGTCTGGAGATTGCTCAATACCTCGAGGAGTCGGATATGAGTTTTATGCTTTCTGCTCTCCGGAAGCACGGACTAGCCAAGCTCGAGCGGACATACCAGCAAATGCGTGACAGTCCGGAGGGGTCGATTCAGAGAAAAGGTGCATACTTCAATACATTATTAACCCTTTAAAAGATACTAAATGATACCCAAATGGCAAAAACTGTAGATATAAAAACGAAAAATACCAGAATGCGATCCGTTTAAAATATGGCGATTTTACCTATTTGGAAATCGCTCAACTGCTTAAAGTCTCACACGTCAGTGTAAAAAGATGGTTTCGGTCTGACGGTTTACTAAAAGAGGAATATGACCGGTATGAAAAAGAGCGAAATAGTGTTCGGGACAGAGAGACGGATACAGTGCTCGCAAGACACGCCGATACCGCGGCCAGAATGCTGGTCTCACTTATGGGAGCCAGAAGCGATGCGATGAAATTCCGAGCCGCCAAAACCATTCTGGACTTTGTGTTGGGTCCCGTTAATACCAGAGATTATGATCCTTACACTGGTAACGATTATCACCGGGACACCGATCGGATAAAGGAAATATTGGAGAGCGTCAAAAAAAGAAAACAAGCTGTGGGCAACCGAGCTTAGCTTGTCGACCAAAATAGTATAGGGTGTGTTTGCAATCTAGGTCACCAAAAAATATGAAAGCAATAATTTACACAAGAGTATCAAGCGACGAACAGGTCAAAGGAACTTCTTTGGAACACCAAG
>LCEX01000040.1 GCA_000995415.1 Candidatus Gottesmanbacteria bacterium GW2011_GWC1_43_10 | reverse complement strand
TTATCCAATAATCAAATTCTCAAATTATCCAATTTCAAATTGATTTGTATATATTGGATAATTGGTATTTATTGGATAATTGGATAATTTTCTATGTTTTCTAAACGTCTCGGTATCGATTTAGGCACTGCCAACTCTCTAGTTTATTTGGCCGGTGAGGGAGTGGTACTTAACGAGCCCACGGTGGTAGCAGTGTCCCTGGACGATAACCATATTGTAGCCGTGGGAAATGAGGCACGGGAGATGTTGGGCCGGACTCCGGGTAATATCATGGCCACGCGTCCCTTACGGGAGGGCGTGATTGCAGACTATGTGGTGACGGAAGCGATGCTTCGCTATTTTATCCAAAAAGTGGCCGGCCGGTCCCTATTTTTCAAGCCAGAAGTGATGATTTGCGTGCCGGCAGGAGTGACCCAAGTCGAACGTCGGGCAGTTTTGGATGCGACTCTGGCTGCCGGAGCCAAGATCGCGTATTTGATTGAAGAACCATTGGCTGCGGCAATTGGAGCCAAAATCCCGATTGCCCAAGCCTCGGGGCAGATGATTGTGGATATCGGCGGCGGTTCAACTGAAGCAGCGGTGATTTCTTTGGGCGGAATAGTCGTCAACAAATCCGCCCGAGTGGCCGGAACCAAAATTGATGAAGCCATCGCCCAATATATCAAACGTAAATACAACCTGATCATTGGCGAGCGGATGGCCGAGGATGTCAAAATCCAAATTGGTTCGGCGATACCCATCGCCCGTGAAACCAAAATGGAAGTCCGGGGCCGGGATGCAGCCTCAGGTTTGCCGCGGATGATTGAAGTCACTCAAAAAGAAATCACCGAAGCCATCACACCGGTACTTATGCATATTATAAATGCGGTTAAAGAAGTGCTGGAACAAACTCCGCCGGAACTGGGAGCTGACATCATCGATAAAGGGATCGTGCTGGCCGGCGGCACATCATTACTCAAAAATTTTGCGAGTCTTATGACCAGACTGACCGGCGTACCGTGTCATGTAGCAGAGGAGCCGCTTTTATGCGTAGTTCGTGGCACCGGGGTGGCACTTGAGAATATCGGATTGTATAAAAGATCAATATCAGGGAGATAATTATCCAATTCTCAAATAAATACCAATTATCCAATCATCAAATAAAAAGAATTATGCATTGGATAATTTGACAATTTGATAATTGGATTATTGGATAATTATAGTGATGCTTTCACATACTACTATCCTTGGAATTAAAATAATAACGAACGCTAAACCTGATCTACTGGCTTTTATTGTCAATTACTTAAAATCTCAAAAAGCATCAAAACATCTCAAAATACATACTCCAAATCCGGAACAAATTGTTTACGCATATGAACATCCCGAGTTTAAAGAAGTATTAAATTCAGGAGATATCAATCTTCCTGATGGGGTAGGGATTGAGTGGGCGAGTAAGTTAGTCGGCAGTCGGCAGTTTCGGCCAAAGGCCGATCCGCCTTTGGCGGACGCAGTTTCCAGTAAAAGACTACTGCCTGCTGCCAACCGCCCACTGCAAACTATTTCCCGTATTCCCGGAGTTGAATTTATGGAAGACCTGGTTAAATTGGCTGCTCAAAATAGTTGGCCGATTGGATTTATTGGTGGAAGAAACGGAGTGGCTAAGTTGGCTTTTGAAAAATTGCAACAGAAATATCCAGGGCTTACGGGTTGGGCAGAAGAACCGGGAGAACTTTCATTAAGTGACTTAAGTAACCTAGGTTACTTAGAGGAAAAAATTAGGTTAACCAATACCCGTCTTGTCTTTGTCGGCTTAGGGGCGCCAAAACAAGAGTACTTTATCGCGAAGCTTAGTTTGCAGTTTGCAGTTTGCAGTTCGCAGTTGGAAGAAAAAGAAACTGCTGCCCACTGCCCACTGCCCACTGCCCACTCCGCGGTTTTCATGTCCGTCGGTGGAGCTTTTGATATTCTTTCAGATAAGATTAAACGAGCTCCACTATTGATTCGTACATTGGGTTTCGAGTGGTTGTGGAGGTTAATACTCGAACCAAAACGGTTTGGCCGCCAGTTGCAGCTCATAAAATTTATTGTTTTGACGATCCGAAGCCGTTTTGTGGTAAAATAAACTCTGTTATCTGTTTTCAGTTCTCGGTTATCAGATCTGTGTCTGTCAGTTATCAGTTAGTCAGATTAAAACCGAAGAACAGATAACAGATAAACCTGAATCAGAAAACTGAAAACAGAGAACCGCTAACTGAGAAATTATATGCTGACTCAACCCTTAAAAATCTTGTTTGTGGCTGCTGAAGTCGCTCCGTTTGCTTCCGTAGGTGGCTTATCCCAAGTCATGTATTTTTTACCCAAAGCTTTAAAAAAACTGGGACATGAGGTAGCGGTTTTTATGCCCAAATACGGCACGATTGATGAAAATAAATTTAAAATCAAGCCCTTTATCAATAAACTCATTATTCCTACCGGTGAAACCCAGGGCTTAACCAAAATCATCTGCAACGTCAAAGTCAGGCAGGGAAACAAGTTTGAACCGACAATTTATTTTCTGGAAAATACCGAATACTATGAAAAACGCGCCAACGTCTATAGTTATAGCGATGATCCGACGCGATTTGCGCTTCTATCACGGGGAGCGATCGAATTTTTGCGCCAAAGCCAGTGGCAACCGGATATCATTCATGCCAATGATTGGCATACCGGTTATTTAGCCAATTATCTACGGACAACTTATGTGGATGAGAAAAAACTTAAAGCGATCGCACTTTTATTTACGATCCACAATTTAGCTTTGCAGGGAGTGGTGGATTTCCGCTATATGTCACCTCTGGATTTTGATGACGGTAAGGGTGAGCTGGTACCGCTGCTATCTGAAAAACTACGTAAACACAATGCCCTTAAAAGAGGTATTATCTATGCCGATGTAGTAAATACTGTATCAGAGCGTTACTCGCGGGAGATATTGACTTCCGAATACGGACAGGGGTTGGATCAACTTCTAAAAGAAGTCCGGGCCAAGGTGTACGGAGTTTTAAATGGTCTTGATTATGATGACTTCAATCCGGCTACTGATAAATTGATCAAAAAAAATTTCACGCTCAAAACTCTGCCTCAACGTGTAACCAACAAAATCGATCTGCAAAAAGAATTTAATTTACCCATTGACCCGGAGATCCCGATTTTAGCCATGTCCTGCCGTTTGAGCGAACAAAAGGGTTTGGATTTGGTAGTCAAAACCTTGCCGTTTTTATTGAAAGAGCGGCCGTTGCAATTTATTCTTCTGGGGATTGGCGAAAACAAGTACCGCGAGTTTTTCACCAAATTGGAAACTGAATTTCCCGAGCAGGTGGGGACGCATCTTATGGCCAACTGGCAACTTCCCCGGAAAATTTTTGCCGGAGCCGATATCCTCCTTATGCCTTCAAAATTTGAACCCGGTGGCATCGTGATCATTGAAGGGATGCGTTATGGTGCAGTGCCGATCGTGCGGGCTACCGGCGGTTTAGCCGATGTAGTCACAGATTTTGAGATGGAAAAAAATATCGGTAACGGGTTTGTATTTAAAGAATACTCGGAACTGGCGTTTTTTGGCGCGGTGATGCGGGCTTTGGAAATATACCGCTGCAGCAACATCTGGAAAGGGATAGTTAGACGGGCAATGGCTGCGGACCTTTCCTGGATGACTTCAGCAAAAAAATACATCGACCTGTATAATAGAGCTATTGCTTATCGGAAAGAGACGCTTTCGGAAAACCCGTCAGAAGCGTTTCGGAGATAACGTTACCTAAGTAACCTAGGTGACTTAGGTAACTTATTTTTTAGTAAATATGAAGATCATGTTTCTTTATATGTTTCCGCTTTGGGGAAATGGTAGCGGAGCCTGGCTTAGGGCTCTGGCTGCTGAACTAGTCAAACACGGCCATGAGGTGGCGATCCTAGCGCCGGAACGGAGGCGCTTGCCCGGAGTCAAACATTACATCGTCAAACCTCCGCAAATGGGAGTCTTTGTGGGTAACCCGGAACTTGCCGGAGCTAAAAAATACCAAGACATGAATGGAGTAGAGCTGGCAAAAATATACACGTCTTACATTGATGCTACTTTGCCTGCTGTCAAGGAATTCCAGCCGGAGATCGTACATGCGTTTCATACCGTGTTTTTACCTCCTGTGGCTCGGCTGATCAAAATTTTTTACGGAATCAAATTTATCATTATGACTCATGGAAGCGATTTGCATTATTTGGAAAGGGATCGAAGATTTATTGGTCTTATCAAAGACGCGGTGCGCGTGTCGGCTCTGGTTACAGCCAACAGTAATTTTACCAGACGCTGGTTTCTCAAAATGTTTGGGACTGAATGGAGCCGTAAAATCCGGACTATTCCCGGCGGCGTGTATATCGAGGAATATCAGGGAAATCAGGAAATGCGGGCCAAAATCGACCAGAAATTTGGGCTTAAGGGCAAGAAAGTGGTGTTATTTACCGGCCGTCTGACAGTACATAAAGGAGTGGAGTATCTCATCAAAGCCGCACGCCAAATCAACGGCGAAGTCTTGATCTTGGGCGATGGACCGGAGCGGCCGTATCTTGAGTCTTTGATCAAACAATATAACCTCACCAATACGCGGATATTGGGTTATATGAGTCCCAAACAACAGGTGAATTTCAGAGAATTTTATTCGCGGGCCGATGTATATGTGGCGCCATCGACTTGGAATGAGCCTTTGGGACTCGTTATTTTAGAAGCCATGGCAGCTAAAACACCGGTGATAGCTTCACGCTCAGGCGGGATCACATCGCTCGTTAAAGATGGTTACAATGGTTATTTAGTCAGAGCCAGGAATGCTCAGGAGATAGCGGAAAAGGTCAATACATTACTCGCAAATGATGAGTTACGCCGGAAAATGGGTGAGCGGTCATATCAGGTTGTCTCTCAAAAATATACTTGGGAAAAACTCGCCGAGCGGTTTGAGCGGATTTATGATAAATATGCTTATACCAGTAAAGAGTATTTGCGGTTGGTGAAAACAGCACCAAACCACAATCATAAAAAATAAAAAAATTAGTCAAAACACATCAAGAGCGTTGAGTTTAGGTTCGCAGAGAAAATTTTCTTGTTCCGCATGCTCGTAGGGAAGGAACTCTAGTTGTTATTCAATGACTAGTCCCTCCTCGGATGCGAACTGCGAAAATTTTCTCTAGCTCACCTAACTTTTAGAACGGTTTAATATATGATTACTGCCTCTATTGTCGTACCGACGTTTAAACGGGTTGAGCAAACTCTCTCGACTTTGGATTTATTGTTGGCCGCAAAAGGCGGGGGAAGTGAATTTGAACTCGAAGTGATTGTGGCTGACAGTTCCCCGGATGATGAGTTGAGACAGCAAATTAGGACAAAATTTGGCGAGCGGGTGGTTTATACCCGGCCTCATCTTCCCGGCATCGCCGCGAACAAAAATCAAGGCGCCAAAATAGCCACTTCCCATCTTCTCATTTTTTGCGATTCTGATATCGAAATAGAACCGGATACCATCAGCCAGACGCTCATTGCTTTGCGCCAAAATCCAACTACTGCCGGTCTAGGCGGTCAAGTGATTTGGAAAGGTGGCGAGAGAAACGGCGAACTTGACCGACCACGCCCAGAGGATCGGCAGCTCAAAATAGATAATGCGATTTATGTCGAAGCCATTTATTCACGCTATTTTGCTACTTACAAACCAGTGTTTGAAGCAGTCGGTGGCTACGATGAGGTGGCTTTTAACATGCGCGGTGAGGGATCTGATCTGTCTACTCGTTACTGGCGGGCCGGTTTTCCGCTCGTCTACGCTCCGGAAATCAAAGTGCACCATGTAGCCGATGTGCCGGATGCGATAGCGGTGAGAGTAACTCACAGTGAGTGGGGGATAGCCAAAGACTTATTACTTTTAGCTTATAAATACGCTATGCTTGAAGGTGATTACCCCAATTTTATGGCTACGGTCAAAGCCAATTTTGCGTCCTTACCTGATGGATATTACCAAATGCTTATGGGTATTGGTAAACATTTGGATTTTATCACCAAAATCAAACCAACGCTTGATGCCGAGAGGTTTAAGCCACCGACTTACGATTTTAAATTTTTGGAAGTATTCACCGATCAAAAATTATTTACAAGTTGTTTATCTAGCGCTCGTGCGAGGCTTGCGTCAATTTACACCAAAGCTTGGAAATGAAACTTAAAATTGCCCAATTGGTTTTGCCGTGGATTTCCCTGCCGCCCCCAGGTTATGCCGGCACTGAACGGGTGGTATACAACCTGACCCAAGGATTGGTCAAACACGGACACGAAGTGACGCTTTTTAGTGTGGGGGAGTCACGGACCTCGGCTACGCTCGAGGCGATATTACCCAAAGCCTTGAGCTTACAAAATGATGTGATGGGGATGCTAAAAACTTCGTTTTACCCTTTGCTTCACGTGGCTCACTGTTTTGAAATGGCCGACCGATTTGATCTCATCCACTCGCACGCACAATTTCTGGGTCTGCCTTTTGCGTCAATCGTCAAAACCCCCAGTGTCCATACTTTCCATCGGGTGTACGAATTTAAGACCCAAGATGAAACTGATTTAGTCAAAAGATACGGCCATCTCAATTTCACTTCCATAAGTCAAGCTCAAAGAGTCCCGGGCATCAACTTCATTGATACAGTTTACAATGGTACAGATATAGATAGATATATTCCAGGAAAGGAAATTCGCCAGGATCATCTGTTTTGGGCCGGGAGGCTGATTGCCAAAAAAGGCCCGGAGGAAGCTATTGCCGTAGCCAAGGCGCTAAATATGCCTTTAGTCATGGCGGCGGAGATCACAGAACCCGAGTATTATGAAAGTCAAATCAAACCTCATGTTGACGGCAAATTTATTCAGCTGATTTTGGAAATTTCCCAATCAGAGATCATCAAAATGTATCAAAATGCTCTGATCACCTTGGTGCCGATCAAATGGAATGAGCCATTTGGCTTGGTGCCGGTCGAATCCATGGCCTGTGGGACGCCGGTAGTGGCTTTTGCTAATGGCGGAGTCAGAGAAACCATATTTGATGGTAAAACCGGCTATCTGGTGCCGGAAAGCGAGGGAGTAGCCGGGTTGGTAGCCAAAACGCGCGCGATTTTAAACCTCACCAAGACGGATTATGCCCTGATGAGTCAGGCGTGTCGCGAACACGTGGTCGCCCATTTTAGTATTGAGGCGATGGTGAATGGATATGAAAAGGTGTATCAAAAACTCCTAGGCCGCATCCGTTAGTAACATGATCTGTATTATATTGAAGGATGCGGCACAAAGGGCCGTAGTCGTCCCGATTAAATCGGGACGAACGAGCCCATAGAATAATTTTATGCGTATTGGCCTGCTTTTTCCTTCAGTCTACGGTTCACCGGCATTGTATGGCAAAAAGATGTTTGCTCCGCGCGAGCTTTTAAGCTTTTTAGCAGATGGATTGGTCAAGCGCCAACATGAGGTATTTGTCTTTTCCACACAAGATTTTCCGACAACTGCCCAAATCATTTCCACGCCGGTTCATTCTATAGCAAATCCGTTGCCTTACTCAAAATTCCGCGGTTTACCCCAGGTTGAACAGGTTTTACTTGAAAGTGAGTTCGCCAAACGCAATTTTGAACTGAACACGATTCTTAACGCCTTTAAATACGCCCGGGAGCAAAAGTTGGACATCTTGCACGTTTATCATGATTCCAGCCTGTTTTTAAGCCATTATTTTCAAGAACTCGTCAACGTCCCGGTGGTCTATTCACTTCACGATCCGCTGCCGCCTCCACATACCTTTGAGTATCAGGAGCTTGAGCGCTTCAGTCAACACCACTATATTGCCATCAGCCAGTCACAAAAAGTGTCCCTGTTGACGCTCAATTTTGCCGGCACGGTCTATCACGGTATGCCACTTAATGAGTTTTCTTACCAGAAGGCAGCAGCTGATTATTTGTTATTTATGGGCCGGTTGATTCCGGAGAAGGGATTGGATCAGGCAATTGCGGCATGTCTCGGGCTTAATATGCGCCTTGAGATCGGGACGCAGTTTCCGGACCGGGAACATGAATCGGATTATTTTAAAGGAAAAATCAAGCCATATCTGACTAACCCGCTGATTGGAGAGCCGGGAGTGGTGGATGGGGAGAATAAACAGCGGTTGTACCAGGGCGCAAAAGCCCTGCTTTTTCCGATATCGTGGGAGGAGCCGTTTGGTCTAGTGATGGTTGAAGCCATGGCTTGCGGTACACCGGTGATTGCGTATAATCGGGGTTCGGTACCGGAAATAGTCAAAGATGGAGTGACCGGATTTATAGTCGAGCCCGCGGAGTCAGATACGACGTATAAGACTTATAAGGCGTATACGTCGTATACGATCAAAAAACGCGGAATCCCAGGGCTTGTCGAGGCCATCAAGCGGATTGGGGAGATTGACCGGCAAGCCTGCCGCCGTCATGTGGAAGAAAATTTTAGCGTTGAGAAGATGACGCTAGGGTATGAAGAAGTCTATAAAGACATGATCCAAAAATCAAAGTGAAGAATTACGGTAACTTCTCTCCGTCAGCCGACGGATCGAA
>LCEX01000039.1 GCA_000995415.1 Candidatus Gottesmanbacteria bacterium GW2011_GWC1_43_10 | reverse complement strand
GGTCACGGGAATGCTCGCCCATTACATCTATACACTATTGGCGTATCAAACTTTTAAAGTGCTATCATTTTGAACGTAACATTTCGTAATTCGCATTATATAATAATGGGGAAAGAATGAAATATGCAAGTCTTATCATAGGTTTGAATCAAGTCAAAACTAGGTAAAACTAAAAGCCTGTTAAAATAACCCGCTTCACGAAAGATGTTTGCACCAGTCCACATATTGGGGAGCGCTGATCGCTTCACAGTAACGCTTCTGAGTTTGGGTATCAGAGGACCAATCAACCACAGCTGAGCCAATTTGAAAGTAACAACCTTTGTAGTGACCGGGGTTAACCAACTGACAAAATGCCGTCATTTTGGAAATATCACCCACAAACCGATACGCCAAAGATCCAATCACCCCTGCCACACACGTTTCCTGAAACTCGGGAGGCATCTCATAACAATTGCGTTTCATGATCTGATAATCTTGAGTAAACCCCACTTGATTTGTGCCAATGGTGCGGAAACAATCGTGGCGAAAGTTTGGAGGAACTTGCAAACATAAATTGGCTACAGCTTTCCAATCTTGACGGGTGATTAACGAAAAATGCGAACTTTGATAGCGGTAACATAGTGACAAATATTTTTCCGAGAGCGTATTACATGGATACATCGGATCATCGGCACGGACATATTTGCCCGGATGATCAGTGCTTGTCGAACTTGAAGAATTTTCCATAAATGCACCGCTATAACACCGCTCCCTAAGTTCAACTGTGGCAATTGAGTCACAAAGAGTAAGTGCCAGGGGCACTTCCATATCCGTGATATACATCGCCGCATGCCCCAACCCATGCAGGCATTCGTAAAAAACTAAGGGTTTTTCATAGTCTTTGATGTTGCCACAAATTTTGGTAAATTCACTCTCCACATCACTTCCCAAGTCCGTTTGTTTCTCTTTCATGTAGGCTTCAAGCACTCCGTGGTAACAACCTCCGTGACAAGTCGAGTCACATTGAGCATAAGCTTGCGGCACACTCTTTGACTTTTCATATTCGGACCGCGCTAGGTAATGTGTCACTTCATGACACCGCGCGTATACTTCAGGTACACCTTCATTATTTTTCAAAATTTCCAGCGAAGTCCGCATATCAAATTCAACGCTCATAAACCCGGCAATTTTTTGGTAACAATCGTCTCTACCTCCGTGGCGCGTACAAATCCGCATTTGTGAAGCGATATAACTATCAGGATCCTCCCCTTGTGTCCGCGGTCGGAGTCTGCCATATTCACTCATCAGTTGCTCTATGTAGCCGCGACAATCGCGACTCGCCGCCTCAGACAATGATCCACATACTTGGTAGGAACTGACATACCAATTGGGCATTTCCTGAAACACGATTTCACCGGCTGCGGCTCTGACACATTTTGCTTGATACACTTGATCTGTAATTTGCTGACAAAGTGCAACCACTTTTTCCGCTATACCTCCACCCGTACTCGCTGCCAAAAATCCCAAAGCATCGACACAAGCTGCTTTGAAATCTGTATTTTTGGCCATTAAACAAATCTTGGCCACTTCGGCAAAACTTTTATTGAAACGTCTAAGAAGAACCTGCGGTTGGTTTCTGCCGCAAGCAAACATATATTTTTCAGCCAAAGTGTCACACGGAAACAGCGGACTCTCACTTTTATAAAATGTGGGGGCAGCATTTCGCTCAAATTCCATAAACACCCCGTCATAACAATAAGTTCTGGCGGCTTCTATAAGACCGTCGCAAGCACCGAGAGCTTTTTGAAGTTCGCTGGTTTGATAAAGACTGGCGACACCATGACCAATGCCATGGATACAACTAGCCACCGGTCCGGAAACACCTGAACCCAATTTACCACAAGCACTTTCGGCGTCTGACAATTTTTCCAGGTCTTTTGAAAATGCCGTATCCAAAAATCCATGAAAACAGCCAAAAGCAAAATCCGGCGTGCAAGCTGCCAGCGCTGAAAAACCTTGTTCCTCATACAAAAGTTGGCCTGATAAATGAGCCGCGTCATGGACGCCTCCCGAAGTTCCTCCCACTCCTTTGTATGTTTCCCGCACCAATTTCCATGCAGTTTCGGCGCCACTTTGACTCGCAAATGATTTAAGCTCGGTTATTTGGTCAGCAGGAGATAAACTTTTAAATTTCTCGCTGGTTAATGTGGGTAACGCTTCAGTTGTCGTGGATACGGGTTCTGGTGAAATACCCAGTACCCGACCAATACCTTGTACAAAATAGTAAAGGACTTTTTCAAAAAAGCTTTGGACAGCTTGCCAAAAACTATTTTTAGGATTCGTTGTCGCCGGCACAGAAGCAGATTTAGTGGGAACTGCTTCTGGCAATGAAGTCTCCATCTTGGTTTCACTTGACTCTCCTGTCACAGTTAGCACTCCCCGCTCATGTGGAAATAAATGGTCATGGAATTTCCAGGCGCCTATCTTTTTTGGTTTAAATATCCAAAAATCCCCTGGGGCGATTGGTTTTTTTGGGTCAAATTCCGGATATAAGTAATGCGTTGGATGGATATCAGAAGCCGGCCAATGATCAACTCCGTCGCGATTAACAAAATTGAGCGTAGTGTTTTCATCAACTGTGATTTCGGAAGGCTCAAATCCATCAGCTGTCATCTCAATCACTTGGGTTTCCGAGTGAGCACCTGCTTTTTGCGGAAGTATATAAGTAATGATTAATAAAGTAAGAGCAATAATAAAAGTGAGCGTTCTCATACGAAGTTAGTCTACCACAACATTTTTTCCGATTCTAGAAGATTAAAGAGAGTTTTGAAAAAATCATTTACTTTTTAATTTGCCTACGATGACATCCCACCAAGAAACAAACTCATCACTCTGCGCACCTTTAACACTTGCATCTGATTTTTTTCCAAATAAAGATTGCACCCAAGTCTCCCACCAAGAACGTTCGGTATAAGCTCCTTGTGTACCTCCCTCACTGGGTGTGCCATATGAAGGTGTCCCGTAACTGGGAGTCTCATAGGACGGCGTACCGTAACTAGGTGTGCCATAAGATGGAGTTTCATACGTTGGAGTTCCGTAGCTAGGTGTTCCGTAAGACGGAGTTGGATAAGCATAAGACGGTGTACCATATGATGGTGTACCATAAGTACCAGTCCCGGAAGGTGTCCCATAAGCCGGAGTTAAATAATTGGTTCCAGGTGTTGGGTAGGAGTAAGAATCCGCTGGTGTGGGATAGTAATATGTACTTGGTGTCGGATAGGAATAAGTCGATCCTGGAGTGGGATAACCATAACTACCACTAGGCGTATAATAACTGCCTGGAGTCGGATAGGCATAGGATGGAGTTCCATAACTTGGTGTGGTGTAACTACTCCCAGGAGTCGGATAAGTGTAACTACTACCTGGCGTCGGATATGAATAGGCACCTCCTGGTGTTGGGTATGAATAGGCTGGAGTCGGATACGTGTAACTGCTTCCGGGTGTTGGATATGTATATCCTGGTGTGTAATAAGGTGTTGAGTAAGTCCCCGGTGTGGGGTATGTGTAATTCGTGTCAGCCGGACTATAGTAAGGCGAGGTGTACGAACCACCTGGCGTATAATATCCAGGAGTAGTGTATCCATCACTCGGACTATAGTAGGCCGGTGAGGTATAACTGCTTCCCGGTGTCGGATAGGAATATACTCCACTTGGAGTGTAATAAGATGGGGTGTAATATAGTGTGTAATAACCAGGTGTGTAATAGTTAGGCGTTGAATAAACTGGTGGGGGTACATAACTGGGTGTAGCATACGTTCTTCCTGGAGGCGGAGTGTAATAATAAGGCGTGTTATAAGGCGGAGGCGTATAGTAAGTTGGCGTGGTGTAGTTACCTCCGGTGTATGGCGTGTAGTAAGTAGGCGTAGTATATGTTGGCGGTGTGTAGTATGTGGGAGTAGTGTAATTGCTTCCCGGAGGCGGAGTGTAGTATGTGGGCGTAACATAAGTCGGCGGAGTATAGTAAGTAGGTGTTGTGTAAGTCGGTGGTGTCGGATAATTTGGCGTGGTATACGTACTTCCCGGAGGCGGAGTGTAATAATAAGGAGTCACATATTGTGGTGGGGTGTAATAACTCGGTGAAACATAAGGCGGAGGCGTCGTATAATCAGTGCCTGGTGTAGTATAACCACCTCCCGGCGTGTAATAAGAAGGAGTAGTGTAATTGCTTCCCGGAGGCGGAGTGTAATAACTCGGCGTTGAATAAATTCCCGGCGTGTAATAAGCCGGTGTCGTGTAATTACTCCCAGGAGGAGGCGTGTAATATACCGGTGTGACATAATAGTTGGTGGGCGTCGGATATACATACACAAAATCATCACCCGGCGGAGGCGTGTAATAAACCCCTGGCACATAAACATCCAAAGGCCTAGGTGAATCAGGATCAAAACCCTGGCACTGATCAGAATTTTCTTTACAATAGTCATAACAAGCTCCGGGACTCGCACAATTTCCCATTTCCGCAATTGGTTCATGTTTCACTGGAGTTCCTGGCTCAAGCGCCACGGTGGGAATGTAGGTATCATCCGGTCGCGGATGATTGGAATTAAATCCGGGACAAGCATCTGGATTAGTCTCGCAATAATCATAACACTCGGTTGGTGTTTTACAATTTCCCATCTCCGGACGCGGTTCAAAATAACCAACTTGAGTGATAAGTGTGATACCTTCAGGCGGATTGGCTTGACAGGTATTCCCATCCCAATATTGGCTCCCTGAAATACACGTTACCGCTTCTTTAGTCTTATTGTCAGGCGTACACACTCCTCCTGGACCAAAAAATTGGCCACTTGGACAACTCATTGATACATAGTTACCATTGGATCCAGGAGCATAACTGCGACATTCACTGGGGTTATTTTCGCAGAAGCTACGGCAACTTTCCGAACTATTGCAACCTCCTGGACCGGTAAATGCGCCTCCTGTTCCTGGCGGCACTTGCGACTGACAAAGTGTGTAGTTATTTGGGTCCCGACAAAATGACTCACATGTTTCTCGACTCGTGCAGCCTCCAGGACCAATTTGCACTTCTCCACCCAAAAGTCCTGTACGATGAGCAAACTCAGTACATGCAGCAGTATTTGCTGGATCGTCACATTTTGTACTGCAAGTATCGAGAGAATCACAACTTAATACTTCTTTGGCAATTTCCAAATATTCTGGCCTATCAGGTTCGTCTACATAACCTCCCACCAATCTTTCATCTTTGGCAAAAGTGTCGCATCTGGCGTGATTAGCAGGATCATCACAAAATTTCATGCAAGCTTCAATTGAAGCACAACCCAATTTTTCTTGTGCACGTTTTAGGAATTCTTGGTCGCCGGTTTGAACCGGATCGTTTTCATAAAATCCTCTTTTTTTGGCGTAATCAATACACGCCGTATTGTGTACCGGATCCTCACAGTAGTTGGCACAACTCGTAAAATCTCCGCAATTGCCAAGTTCGGGAATAGGAAAAGACAATTCTCCGGGAGCGGCTGCTTCAGTGGACTGAGGCGAACTATCTGGTGCAGGGCTGGTCTCTTGAGCCTGAACAAATTGGGCAGCTATAAAAATAAGCAATATAAAAATCGCAATTTTAATAGTTTTCATTTTTTGGTACCTTTATTTTCAAGCGCATAGAATGGACTTTTGACTGGGTCAAAGGGGTTGACAAATTGAGTTTCTTTTTTGAAGGGATTTTTGGTTTCTGTTTTGACAGTCACAGTCGGGGCTTTGGGTTTGAAAAGCTGATTAATTTTGGGCGCAGAACCGGTAAAAAAAAGAATATAAACTGAAGCGCTTAAACTGACGAGTATGGCTAGGGTTATGAAAACGACTGTCTTTTTTGACAATCGTTTACTCAAAGCATTTCCTTTAGGCAGATCAGGATTCATAGAATCATTTATGAACATGAATATAGATCTGCATCTATAATGGAATGCATTTAGTTGCTTGTCAAGTGGCAGTTTGGAGTTGCCGGCGGCATGTTGGTTTAAAAGGATCAGGGAGCTTATCACACCAATCTAACTTCTCAGGGATAGTCAGCGTATCGCCAATAATTTGGCCCATGATTTTTTCAAAGCAGATATTTTGCGGTTGTTTTGCCAACTGATTGCACACGGCCAGACTTTCCTTGCGGCCACCTACAGAATAATAAGCTCCGGCATTGACGATAATACAGCCTTCACGCCAATAATCTCCCAACTGGGAACAAAGCGGAACCACTTGGGTTGTATCCCCATTAGTCAAGGGATGTATTTGTCTGGCTAAGTTATCAAAACACCACTCGACATAAGTCCTATTCCCAATCCCTTCACAGGCTTTGGCAGTTTTTGTGATATCCCCATTGTACATCTGATAGATCCGGGCTGCTTGATTGAGCCAACAACCGCGTTGATATTTTTCGCCAAAAGCAGTACAGGGAAAATAAGGATCATCATCCTTAAGCCAATCCCGCACTGGCGCTTTACCCGTCCCCCAATCGTGAACGCCAAATAAATTTTCCATAAATGCCCCATTGTGGCATGAAGATAAACTTTCGGGAAACTGTTTTTCTTGTTCGTACAGCTGGTCACAAGTTTTAAGCGCCTCATCCAATCGGTAATCAAACATGGCTAGGATGGCATGTCCAGCCGCGTGCACACATTGGAAAAACCTCACCCCTGAACTTTTGCAAGTATCAGTCATTTGCACGATCGCATCTACGCCTTTTTCTCCGGCCGCTTCAATGATCACACCATGGTAACACGCGAATAAAAAGTAGTCTTTGCATTTTAAAATCCCCTCTTTTCCATATTTTTGATATGCATAAAAACCGATCTGATGAACCACTAAATGTCCTTCGCCGGTATGCGGTAAGGACGAATGTTCCAAAATTTCTAAAGCTTCTTCAACCCCAACCCGCTCAACCAACTTTCTTCCAGCGAGTAATCTCTTTTCCTGATCAGGACCTAAGATATCAGCCAGTTCCGGTATGTTTTTGTAATCAACTGCGGATTTAACTGTCGGAGAAGTCGCGGGTAAGTTTTGTGCAAATAGTTTTTTATCACTGAGACTGGGAAGAGAGATTTTAGATAAGATAAATAGTAAAACTGTGATAAGCCCAAGTCTGACAATCAGTGATTTCATAACGCTTTGAGCGTACCAAAGTCAAAAGTAAATAGCAAGGCGTCTATATACCCCTGCCACATCGGATGCTGCTACAAATAGCCTAAATTTCCCAGTTCTTTTTCAAGACCCAGGCTGTTTTTAAAAACAATTCCATCCATTCCCAAAGACCGCGCCCGCGCAACATGATCTTCCCGATCATCGATAAACACATGTAAGTCTGCCGCCAAACCGCTTGTCTCAACGACTTGCATAAATGCCTTGCTTTCGTATTTGAGTATCCCTCGCTTATGAGAAACAAATATTTCATCAAATTCGGCAAAGATTTCCGGAAATGCCGATACACAAAAATCAAAATCAGACTCATTGGTATCAGAAAGCAAATATCGTTTGTGCTTTTTCATTTTTTGAAGTATTTTGAAGGTGCCGTCAATCATAGAAAATCTGGGAGGCGACCAGTATTTTTGAAACTCGGAAAAAGTAAGCGTTTCCGAAAAATAACCAGTCTTTACAATGTGCTGATGAAATTTTCTCATTGTAAGTTTTCCCAAATGAAAATCTGCGTGTAATTTACCTGCATCAGTTCGTGTGCCCTTCATCATTGAACCATAAAGGAGATTTTCCAACGTCTTCGAATCAAATTTTTGCGCAAGGTGTTTTTGAAAATGAGGTAAAGCTGCTTGATTGTTGACTCTAACCAACACATTTCCCAAGTCAAAAATCACGGCTTTCTGTAAGTTAACAGACTTTGTCTTATTTGGGCTCATGTACTTCTTCCGATTGCTCGGGAAAAAATGCCGGGTTATCTACGGTGATATATTCCAAACTTCCTTCGACTGCAAATGTGTGTTCTTTGGGGACAAACACAGCATCGCCTACTGCCATATCAAAACAACCTTCCCCAACATAGATTTTTCCTGAACCGGAGAGGATATATATCACAAACTGACATACATGCTCAAGAATAAAAGTCTCCGGGTTTTTAGGATGTCTCCCCTTCACCACCATTTTAGCAATGCTTAGTGATTTACTAAAAGTGGGATACTCATAAATTACTTTGGAACCCAAATCTACCTTTCTGGTCTCCGAAAAAGAATATTTTTGCGGTTTCATGTAGAAAAATTTCCAACGATCCTGGATCGTTTTATATTTGACGATCCGGGGAATTTAGTATTTTTTTGTGCGCGCTCATGGAGTCGGACCATGCACCTCTTTCTTATCAGGAAAGCGTTCTACCGATGAACTAAGCGCGCGTTAAAAATATTTTTGCGCTTAATAAACATCAGATTATAAACCGATGTCAGCCAAAGGCTTCAACCAAAGGCGGAAACTAAGCGCGCGACAATATCAAATTATACAATATTTTGGGTCTAAGTACGAGGATACTGAAAAACCTTGAAGTTTTAGAATTGAGGGTATACTACTGACAATTTGTATCCGGATCTGTGATCCGCGCATTCAAATAATCCATTGCTGCTTGAATATCAGTTCTGGTAAAGAAAGTGCTATCCCACTTCCACATGGTCAGCCCGTTGGCTCCGTTACACAAGAAATAACCTCCTGCATCTTGAATTTGTTGTTGGGTCATTTCCACTCCTTTGGTGGTTCCACCG
>LCEX01000038.1 GCA_000995415.1 Candidatus Gottesmanbacteria bacterium GW2011_GWC1_43_10 | reverse complement strand
CTAAGAGCTTATACCGTTAAGCTGGACAGTCTTTTCAAGAGGATTCTCTCGTGAGTCAACGAATGGCTTTCAGGAGGAAATTAAGTGAATGAAATCGGTAATTTGACTTTGTTGAGAGAGAGGTAAACTACTCACCAATATGAATATGCTTGTCAGACCTGTGTTTATAATTATCTCTGAAAAATCATATAAAAAAAATTCTGCTCTTTATGACGGCGTTTCTACATATATAAAGCCTCATCTCACAGAAAACTTACTTAAACCTCCGGATGTGGTTCAGTCAGAGTTAAATCAATTACTAAGTCCCCATGGACTAAGAACTGGTGGACCCTACGGTAAACCAAAGTTGGTTGATTCTCCATCTGAAAAGGGGTATCAATACAGATTGGACAATCGTACAAACTGAAGATCCTAAACAAGTAGAGGGATATTTTACGATTTTTGCAACTGGCCAAAAATCACAACATCCAGAAAGTGGACGAAGACGAAGGCTTTAAAAGCCCTTCATTTAAACGAACATTAAACCGAGTAATGAAAGGAGCAATATAAATGGTAGAAAATCAACTTGATCTGGGAAAATGTGCTGACGCTATTAATAATGGAATGGGAATGGCGGATGGAATTTTTTCTTTACTAACTGACAGAGGAACAAAGGTTATTGCACGCAAACCAAACGGAGAACCTATTTATAGGATGGGCGGCGGTTGTGGCACACTTGTGTTAAGTGAGACAGACGCACGCGCGGGTTTTATACTTTCTGAATCAATTCCTATTCACGACACAGACGGAAAAAACCCACGCATAAATTATCCAAAAAGTTCTACGTTACATACCGGCGCTAAAAGGTATATTAGCGTAGTTGAATGGTTCGAAGAAGGTGATGAAGTTAGTCCCGGAGTTGTCCATGACCATTTGGGTCCTATTATTGTTGAAACTCCAAAAGGAACTGAAGTTCGTGCGCGAAAAACCGCTTAGAAAATACTTAAAACCAAACACTCTAGTGTGACAACGCCAGCTTTACATTATTTTTGGATTTAATAAAATTCGTCAACCTCGGAAGTTGATTACCTGCCTGCCGGCAGGCAGGGCTTTGCTTGCCTTGGGTATTTTGAATTAAATAAGAGTTAAGAAACGTGTCTTCCTTGGGGATGAATTGACTCAAGATCCTCTAAACGCTCGCCAATTTCTTCATGTTGACCGTCGTGCGCTATTTGCTCTTCATGTCTTTTGTCCAATCTTGCAATAGCTGCATCTAACTTGGTGAGAGTTTCATTTCTGTATTTAGCAAATGACTCTTCAAACTTTTCATTAATTTTTTCGTCTATCTTATTAATCAATTTCTGTTCCAACTGGTTAAATTTTACTTCTTGCCTTTTTTCAAAACCTCTCATCTCTTCTCGCACCACACCCCGTACAATGTTCACAAATGCATTTCCTTTTGGCGTGTTTTTATTTTGCATACTTTTACTTTAATACATTTGGGTATTACAGACAATATATCACTTTGTGATATATCACTTTGTAATGATTCGTTTTTCAGTTTGTCATCCTCGCGAAAGCGAGGATCTGGATCCCCGATCAGGTCGGGGATGACTGTTTGCCGGGTAAAACTCACCCCAACCCATGTTCGATCTTGAGGCGTAGGATTTTGCCTTCGATGTCTTTGGGTTTGGTGCCAAAGACTCTCAAAATTTTATCCGTGATTGAAAGCGCGGCTTCAAATTCGGGCTGGACGATAGCAGTGACTCCCAAATTTTTCAAATGTTTTTGGTGTTCTTCATGGTGCGACCGGCAATAAATCAAAATGTCCTGATTGAGTTTCAAACTATTGGCTATCACCTGCTGTTGGGTATGCAGATCGGGAATGGCAATCACCACCGCGCGCGCTTTATCTACTTGAGCATAGTCCAAGATGTCGATATCTGCCGGATCCCCGTAGACGACTTCAATACCGGATTGATGCAACTCTTGTGAGGTATGATGGTTGTATTCAATTACTACAAAAGGGATTTGGGCCATCTGAAGGGCTAGTCCAATATACCTCCCCACCCGTCCATATCCACAAAGCACCACATGATTTTGATATGGTAAATCCGTATCCGGACGATTGGCTAGTTCTGAAGGAAATAACAGAAGATACACCGGTTTTAAAACATGTTTATAGCGCTCACGCAACCGTCTGTAAAAAACGGGTGCGGCCAAAAAAAGCGGCGGCATCATAAGTATTGAAAGCAAAGCTACCGCTAAAATCAAGCCGTATGTATTTTGCGAGATGACATTTGTTTTTACCCCAACATTTGCCAAAATAAAAGCAAACTCACCTACTTCAATCAAACCCACACCCACAATAAATGTAGTTTTGGGATGATACCCCAAATACGCCGTCAAAAAAAAGACGACGCAAAATTTGATGAGCAACACTGATAAAGTCAGAACCAAAATCAACCCCAAGTTGGCAAACAAAAATCCGGGTGGCAAAAGAAAACCCAAGGTCGCAAAAAATAGCAACGAAAAGATATCTCGCAAGGGACGGATCTCGCTAAACACCGCTTGTTGTTGGGCTGATTCGGAAATAAGGAGTCCAGCTAAAAAAGCTCCAAGAGCTGCTGTTAACCCCAAAAATTGAGTAAACAAAGCTCCGGCAATAGCTACGGTGAAGACGCCTACCAAAAGTAATTCCCGATTATTTAGAGCGGCGATTCGATTCACAAGAACCGGAATGATTTTCTTACCAAAAACCAAAAATCCGGTTAGGAAAAGAGCAATGAGACTCAGTTGTTGAAACAAGGCAGTAAACGAAGTCGCCAGACTTTCACCCTGAAGGAAGGCTTTGCCCAATAAAGGCAGTAATATAAGTAATGGCAACACCGCCAAATCCTGGACTACCAACCAAGTCACCATAATTTCCCCCGGCAGCGAATCAATTTCTCCCCTGTCGCCCAATAATTTCACCACAATTGCCGTTGATGAAAGGGAAAAGGCCGCAGACATAAATAACGCCTGGAAAAAATCAATATTTAGTAAGAGCATGACCAAAGTCTGGATCCAAATAGTCAAAATGATTTGAACGACTGCACCAATCAAAGCTACTTTGAGCATCCGACCCATGCGACTAAAGGAAAACTCGAGCCCCAATGTAAAAAGCAGAAGCACTATTCCCAGTTCAGCCAAAAACCCGACCGCTTCATGACCGGTAGAATTACCGAAGAAAAATCCCAACACAGTTCCCGCAAGTAAATACCCAACAACTGGAGGCTGTTTAATCAGTTTAAATAAAGATCCACCGACAAATGCCGAAAGTAAAATGGCAAGCAAATATAAAAGGACAGTCATGGGCATGTATCCAGTCAGAATTATGAATAATGAATTAATTTATTATTGAGGATACAAGGGTCGAATGCAAGATAGAAGAGTTCAGGATGATGAGATTTGGCGTAATACATTTTCCAACTCTGGTGGAAGAAGCGCTTCAACTTTAATCATTTTTCCGCTTTCCGGATGCGGAAATTCAATCTTTGCTGCGTGCAAAAAAACCCGCGGACACCATCGTCTATCATCTCGCTGCTGTTTGCGTCCCCCGTAGAGATAATCCCCAACAATCGGAAAACCCAGATATTTCATATGCACACGCAACTGATGAGTGCGACCAGTTTGAGGAAACAAATGAACTAGGGTAAATACTTCCCTGTTATCGGTTTTCGGTGGTCGGTTTTCTGACTTTAGTTTAGCTGTTTTCTGTTGATCTGTTTCACTGGAACTGAAAGACTGATTACCTGACAAACTTCTATCCGATAACCGAAAACTGAGAACAGATAACTGAGATTTTGCAATTTCATAATATTCAACTACCTCATACTTCGTCACCGCTTCTTTTCCTCCTGGGACAACGCCAAACTGTTCCCGATTCCAAGGCAAGCGACCAACCGGGGCATTGATTTCTCCAGATTTCGGAACCAACTTTCCATGAATCAGAGCAATATAAGTTTTGTGTACTTTGCGTTCTTTGAAAAATGATTGCAACTTGAAAAATGCCTCCGGGTTTTTGGCGATGATTAAGCAACCAGAAGTTTCTTTATCAAGTCGGTGGACTATGCCTGCACGATCTATGAAAGTATCACGGGTATCAAAAGTATCATAAGTACCACGAGCTTGCATCTCTAAATTTCCCAAGATATTTATGTTACCTGTGGTACTTTTTTCTCGTGCTACTTGTGATACTTGTCCTTCTCGTGATACTCCAATATGTTCCGCCGCCCAATCCTGCACCGTCGGCTCTTTTACTGTTTGAGCACGGTTAACCACCACCCCATAAGGCTTATTAATCACTAATAAAAATTGATCTTCGTAAAGAATGGGAAAAGTTGGCAAAATAAGATTGACCTAATTGACCTAATTGACTTGATTTAAACTTTTATTCCGTGTCTTCCTCGGACTTGATCCGAGGATCTATTGGAATAGATTCCCGCTTTTCCGCCAAAGGCGGATCAGCCTTTGGTTGACGCGGGAATGACGAAGTAAAAGATATTTAACTAGGTCAATTAGAAATTAGAGCAATTAGAAATTTTTATTATCTTCTCTTCTCTGCTCCGCAGGTGACACAAAGTGTAGCCGTAGGAATGGCTGCCAGCCGATCAGTGTCGATCATTTGTTTGCAGTTGGTACAATAACCGTACTTGCCGTTCTTGATCCGGGTGAGTGCTGCCTCAATCTGAGTTAGTTTCAATTTGAGTTCTTCGAGCATCGCCTCTACCCGATCGTGGTTAAATTCTTCTTTGGCTTCGGTATCCGAAGCCGCATTGTCAGACAAACGGTCAACATCAGCAAACGGATCCTGGGCAGCCAGTTCGGTGATTTGTTCTTGCACCCGTTTTTTTTCTGCTAACAAATGGGTTTCGATTTCAACTAAAATTGCTTTAGGAAATTTCAGCATAATATTTTAAGTTGGTTTTTTAAATTTACTGATTAGGTTCACTCCTGTTTGTTTGACAGTTGTCGCACCGCCGATTAAAACGTAAATCGGTCCCCACGGACCAACTAACAAAATCGTTGCCAAGATATAATCTAGAGAAATACCCCCCAAGTATAGAAGATCAGCCCGGACAAATGCAAGCAGAAGTTGTACTACTCCCAAACCCGAGACAGTGACCCAACTCCAAACTCCGCGCGACCAATTGACTTTGGCTGATAATTTGCGTCCCAACTCTATCCCCAACCATAACAGTAAGGTCAAACCCATCCCGTATAAACCCACCGGATGATGCTTGCCAGTGAGACCAACTGCCGGCAGTCCTGTCACCCAATTGGTCTCTTTACCCACTGCACTTCCATCCAAAAACGTCCCCAACGAAACAAAAAACATCACGGGTATGAGCCCTTGGCTATAAGCCGCAAACATCACCATCAGGGGCAATTTTTGTTTCAAGGTATAGAGAATCAAGGTCAAACTGCTGAAAATTAAAGCTCCCCACATCGAGAGTCCGGCATATTTCCAGGGTAAAAAGATCCGCAGCCAGTTCGGTGCAAACAAAGACCAATGGGTTAACCCAAATACCAATCTGGCTCCAATCAAACCGGCTATTGTCACGACTACCAAATTGTCAAAAATTTTGTCATCGACCAAACCGCGGTTACGAGCCTCTCGCCAGACATTAAAAGCTCCGACGATAAAAGCCAGAGCTAGACTGACACCAAATGCAGACAGATGGAATTGTCCGATGGATATTATTGTCGGCCACATAATTTATTCCTTTTTATTATATACCTTAAATCACTAAGATGAATTGATTGTATAATGTTCCCGCCAACGACTAAACATGCCACTCGTGTAAAAACTAAACATAAGTAAAAATACTCCCAAAAGAAAAATGATTTTACCTACTCCAAATAAATCAGCTAAGAGTCCACTCACCACCACCGGTAAAATCGCCACTCCGGCGATAAGCGATTGTAAAATACCGTAAACTTTGCCTCGAACTTCATCGGTGGTCTGTTGTTGTAATACCGTGTTGCAGGAAACATCGATTAAACTGTTGGCAAAGCCCAACAAAAAGAAACTCCCGATGGAGATCGGCAACAGTCCTGTTTCCAAACTCGTGCGGAAAATATTTTCGACCACCGTCTCAAAAGTGTTATAACGACTTAGTCTGACCATCACTGCCAGAAAAATCAGTAGCCCGCCAGACACATACAATCCAAAGTTGATCAACCGCCGTTTTCTAAATTTACTTCCCCACGAACCAACCACCAAGGCGCCAACAATCATCCCCAAAGCTGCCGGGCCTAAGATGATGAGTGAGGCATCAGTCAACTCGAGCCGCAATATCCGGTCCACAAATCCCGGCCCTAAGGTGATAAAGATCGCAATCACCGCCTGGGCTAGAGTCAAAAGCAGAATCGCCCTCCCCACCGGAACTACATCTCGGACAAATTTGAGGCCAGCCAGTAAATCCTGCCACGCCTTAGCCAATTTTATTTTTGGTTTATCCACAACTATTGGAGTTGGTGTTGACGGCACGAATACTAAAAACCCGGTCGATAGCAAAAAGAGCAAAGTCAATAAAATCAAAATGTTGGCTTCACCCAAATAAGCCAGCAGTGGTCCACCCAAAGCAAAACCGCCGATGATGGCGCTGTAAAATGTCAATGTAAACAATGAATTGGCTGATAAAAGTAATTTGCTGTCGATGAATTGGGGAATCAAAGAGGCTTCAGCCGGCACAAAAAACTGGCTGACGACGGAAACTGCGGCAATTGTCGCATAAACGATAAATAAATTGCTCCGCAGAAAAAATAGCCCCAATAATAAAATTGCCCTGATAACTGTCGTCGCAATCAAAGTTTGGCGTTTGTTAAATAGATCGACATAAACTCCGGAAACAATGCCAAAAACCGCCGCCGGAATCCCGACAGTTAAGTATAAAATCGAAACGGCTGTATTTGAACGCGTCTGGCTGTAGATCAAAACCGCAAGCACAAACGTCAGCATGTTAAAGGCAATTTGAGAGATGATTTGCGCCAACCACAGGTTGCGAAAAGGTGCAACCTTTAGGACTTGTAAAATCAACGATGTGGAATCAGGTTTACGCGTATCCATCTTTAGTTCTTTTCGAGTTTATCAACACCGGAGATGACTTGTATCTTTTATAACATATCGCTATCATATGAAGATATCGGACTTTTTACAAGTTTAAATTTTGTTTATGACATCTATCTCCCATGCTTTGATCGGCGCAGCCATTGCTGCCAAAATCACTGATCCAGTCACTGCCGGCACGTTGGCCTTCATCACCCATTTTGTTTGTGATGCTATTCCGCACTGGGATTGGGGCACCAACTGGCGCAAGCGTCCCCGCGCTGTTACTGGCACTTTAGCCGTGAGTGAAACTTTGATTGCCTTGTTTGGAACTTATTTCATCTTCAACTCTCTTGTCCCCAGTTCTTCCACTTTGACGATCACGGTTTTGCTGTCTCTTTTACCTGATTGGCTTGAGGCACCGTACTATTTACTTCTACCTCACCCGCCGAAGTTTTTTTATTATATGTATAGATTTCAGTCTTTTGTCCACGAACGTTTACAGGCTCCTTGGGGTATTTTGACGCAAACTGCGGTCGTGATGGCATTTTTATATGTCGGTTTCCGAACTTAAAGTTTCTGGAGCAAAGCCAAAAGCGTCATCACTCCAAAACCTGTTGCCCCTTTGGGAGTAAGTGGTCCATCTTTTTCCGCAAATGCCGGGCCGGCTATATCCAAATGCGCCCAGGGTACAAGGCCAACAAATTCTTCCAAAAACAACGCGGCCGTGATAGCTCCACCGTAACGGTTTTTGGCAATGTTTCTAAGATCTGCTATATCACTTTTGATCAGCTCTCGATAATCCTTCTCCAGTGGCAGGTCCCAGATTTTTTCTCCTGTTTCCCAACTTGCGGTCAGTAATTGTTTTTTAAGTTCTTCGTTATTGGTAAATAGTCCGGCGATGTCTTCTCCCAAAGCTACCATGCAGGCGCCGGTCAAGGTCGCTAGATCAATCATCAAATCCGGTTTTTCCAGGACACCGTAGGCTAACACGTCAGCCAATGTCAATCTACCTTCAGCGTCAGTATTCAAAATTTCTATTGATTTGCCGTTTAGGGCTATCACCACATCCCCGGGTTTGCTCGCCTTTGATCCCGGCATATTTTCGGTCGCAGCGATCAAACCAATGACGGTAACTTTGGGTTTTAACGAAGGTAACACTTTAAACACGCCCAAAACTGCCGCTGCCCCGGCCATGTCCATCTTCATCGTCTCCATGTTTTTGGCATCTTTTAAGGATAATCCACCGGTATCAAAAGTGATGGCTTTACCGGCTAAAACCACCTTTTTCTTACCCCCTTTGTAAGTCAACTTAATAAACTTTGGCGCTTCGGCCGAGCCACGAGCCACCGCCAGATACGCATTCATTCCCAGTTTTTTTGCCTCACTCGCGTCCAAAACTTCAACTGTGATCTCTCCATGCTTACCCAAGTTCCTGGCCACATTTGCCAGATATGTCGGAGTAGTCACAGTCGGTGATTCATTCACCAAATCCCGCGCAAAACAGGTGGCACCTACCATCAATTCCGCCACTTTAACTCCGTTAACTGCATGCTGAATTCTAGCCGGATTAACTAACAGCCAAACTTCGATCTCCGCTCTTGGTTTAGTCTTATCCTCACTTTTATATTTATTAAATTTGTAGGCACCCAAAGCCAAGCCTTCAACTACCACTTGCGCCTCCTGTTCAGGTGCGATTTTGGCAAGTAACGGCAAACTCAAATCGAGAGCTACAGTCTGTTTATGGGAATTCTTAAGGTACCGCGCCAAATGACCGGCAGCCTGGCGAAGCTTCGCCGGATCAAGTTTTTCGCTTTCTCCCACCCCCACCAAAACTACGGATTTAGCCGGAAGCTGGCCAAAAGTAGGATAAGCAATCAATTTACCCAGTTTGGCCTCAAATTTATCCAGTTCCAAGTCTTTTTTTAGATTCCCGCTATAGGACTTATCAAGCAGCGCGATTTCGCTTACCCATCTATCAGAGGACACGAACATAACCAGCGCATCAGCCTCAACTTTGTTCCATTTGACAGATTTGACTTTAAATTTCATAAACTGGATTATACATGAGGCTCACCTTCCTTTGCAAGGCAAGAGGTGCTAAAATGAAGCTCCACACTCGCTTCAAGCCGGGGTGGTGGAATGGCAGACACGCAGGTCTCAAAAACCTGTGAGTATAACAACTCATGAGAGTTCGACTCTCTCCCTCGGCACTTAGGTTTAGTAAACAGTATAAAAACAGAGTTTATTTGTGTATTTTTATGTCTCCTCCACCAGATTTTGAACAGCGGCTAGGTAATTTATATCAGACGTGGGAAAACAAACGTAACAGTTCACACTTCCGCTATTATTTTGTCATTGCGAGCGTAGCGAAGCAATCTCATGAGATCGCCAC
>LCEX01000037.1 GCA_000995415.1 Candidatus Gottesmanbacteria bacterium GW2011_GWC1_43_10 | reverse complement strand
AAATTCAAAAGGCAAAAGTTCAAGTCAAAATTCAAAACTGATAACTTTTCACTTTTTACTTGTAATTTTGACTTTTGATTTTTGCATTTTGAATTTTTTATTTTATGCCAACTATCAATCAACTTATTCGCAAAGGACGTAAAAGCGCCCCAAAAAAAATTAAAGCCACGGCTTTGCGGCGGTATTTTAACGCTAAAGACCGGTTAATGAAGCCAATTGCCTCACCGCAAAAACGGGGAGTGGTGACACTGGTCAAAACCATGACTCCCAAAAAACCCAATTCGGCTCTGCGTAAAGTGGCTCGGGTCAGACTCTCAAATAAACAGGAAGTGACAGCTTATATTCCCGGTATTGGACATGAACTGACCGAACACGCGATCGTCATGGTGGAAGGCGGTCGAGTCCAAGATCTGCCGGGAGTAAAGTATCATATCGTTCGGGGTAAATACGATACTAGTGGTGTAGCCAACCGCAAACAAGGCCGTTCCCGCTACGGAGCGAAAAAATCAGGGGCAAGCGCGGTAGCAGCAAAGGCGGCTCCCACGCCAGCTGGAGCGCCAGCATAAATAGTTCGAAGTTGGTAGTTCGAAGAAAATTATCAACTTTGTCAGCCAGAGGCTGGTCTGGGCCAAAGGCCCATCGGCCGTTGGTTGAGGCCTTTGGCCGAAACCTTGAACTAAACTATGGCTAGAACAGCAAGAATCATTCGCAAACGTCAGGTAGAGCCGGAACCGATTTACAATAGTCGGTTAGTGGCTAAATTTATTAACCAAGTGATGCGGGGTGGCAAAAAAACTGCCGCCGCAGCCCAAGTATATCAAGCCTTGACACTACTTAAAGACCAAGGGCTTGAGCCTTTGAAAACTTTTGAACAGGCGCTAAATACTGTCGGACCCAAAATGGAAGTGCGGCCGCGGCGCGTGGGGGGAGCATCATACCAGATCCCGATGGAAGTCCGAGGTGACCGACGAATGTCACTTGCAATCAGGTGGATGATTACTGCAGCCCGCAAGCGTTCAAATAAAGACTTTCACACGTTTGGCCAAAAACTGGCGGCGGAAATCACGGATATTCTCAAAAATCAGGGCGAAGCGGTGAGAAAAATTCAAAAGGCAAAAGTTCAAGTCAAAATTCAAAACTGATAACTTTTCACTTTTTACTTGTAATTTTGACTTTTGATTTTTGCATTTTGAATTTTTTTATTTATGGCTCAACAACAATCAGTTGTCACAAAAAATCGTAACGTTCCGTTAGACAAAGTCCGTAATATCGGGATCATTGCCCATATTGATGCGGGTAAAACTACTACTACCGAGCGAATTCTCTATTACACCGGACGGACTTACAAAATCGGGGATATTGATGAGGGGACGACCCAAATGGATTGGATGGAACAGGAACGAGAGCGGGGAATTACGATCGTGTCAGCTGCCACGACTACTTTCTGGAAAGATGTGCGGATAAACATCATTGATACTCCCGGACACGTTGATTTTACAGCCGAAGTCGAACGGTCACTACGCGTTTTGGACGGAGGAGTGACGGTTTTGGATGCTGAGGAAGGCGTGCAATCCCAATCCGAAACTGTTTGGCATCAGGCTGATAAGTATCACGTGCCCCGGATTTGTTTCATCAACAAAATGGACAAAGTGGGTGCCGATTTCCGCCGAACGATTGGGATGATTGAAGAGCGGTTGGGAGCTCGAACTGCAGTGATGGTGGTGCCGATTGGCGTAGAAAACACCTTTAAAGGTGAAATAGACCTTTTGACCCGTAAGGCTTTAGTTTGGGGAAGTGATGAGTTGGGAGCCAAATTTGACGTTTTGGAAGAGATCCCGGCTGAATTGGCCGCAGAAGTCGAAAAATCCCGGCACGAGTTGGTGGAGCGCATTTCCGAAACCGATGATACACTCTTGGAAAAATATTTAAACGGCGCGGAACCAACTATTTCAGAACTAAAAGCTGCCTTAAGACGGGCGACAATTGCTTACAAATTAGTTCCGATTTATTGCGGGACGTCGCTACGCAACAAAGGCGTTCAACCTCTTTTGGATGCAGTAGTTGATTATTTGCCGTCGCCTATAGATTTACCTCCGGTCAAAGGCGAAGATCCCAAAAACCCGGAAGCCAAAATTGAGAGAAAGCCGAGCAATGATGAACCTTTGGCTGGTCTAGCTTTTAAAATCCAAATTGATCCCCATGTAGGAAAGCTCACCTACGTCCGGATTTATTCGGGGACGATCAAGTCCGGCTCTTATGTTTACAATGCCAATAAAGGTCTAAAAGAGCGTGTAGGACGGGTGCTTTTGATGCATGCCAATAAACGGGAAGAGATTGATGAGGCTTATGCTGGTGAAATTGTGGCTTTGGTGGGAGTCAAAGATACGATCACCGGAAATACGGTTTGTGATGAAACTCACCCCATCATTTTGGAAAAAATTTCTTTTCCAGAACCAGTAATTTCTTTGGCAATTGAACCCAAAACCAAAGCGGATCAGGAAAAAATGGGTTACGCTCTCCAACGTCTGGCCGAAGAAGACCCCACCTTTAAAATCAAATCAAACTTAGAGACCAACCAGACTATTATTTGGGGTATGGGCGAGTTGCACTTGGAGATCCTGGTCGACCGGATGAAGCGGGAGTTCAAAGTCGATGCGGCAGTGGGAGCGCCCCAAGTAGCTTACAAAGAAACCGTTCGTAGGTCAACTCAAGCTGAAGGCAAATACATCCGTCAGTCTGGAGGTCGGGGTCAGTACGGACACTGTTTTATCAAACTTGAACCGCGATCAAGAGGCGAGGGTTATGAGTTCGTAAATGCAATCAAAGGTGGAGCTATCCCGGCCGAATTTATTACGCCAATTGATAAGGGTATCCGTGAAGCTATGGAAAACGGAGTGGTCGCGGGTTATCCGGTGGTGGATGTGAAAGCTACAGTTTACGACGGAACTTATCATGATGTAGATTCTTCCGAAATTGCCTTCAAAATCGCCGGTTCGATGGCCTTTCAAAATGCCGTGCGGACTGCTGATCCAGTGATCCTTGAGCCTATCATGAAGGTCGAGGTTACTACTCCGGATGAATTTATGGGTGATATTATAGGTGATTTGGGAGCCAAGCGCGCTCAAATTCTGGGGACGGAAAAACGCGGTCTGGTGACACTCATTTTGGCCGAGGTGCCACTAGCTGAACTTTCTGGTTATGCGACGACACTAAGAAGTATGAGTAAGGGTCGGGCGACTTATTACATGGAACCCAGTCACTATCAGGAAGTGCCCAAGAATATTCAGGAAAAAATCATTGCAAAGACAGTCTGATTCGTGTATAATTTCCGCGTAGTAAACATTTTGGTGATAAGTAATAAGTGATAAGCGAAAAGTAGAGACTTATCTCTTGTCGCTTCTTACTTAACATTTTTATTTAAGGAGGATTTATGGCAGATCAAAAAAAGTACGAACGCACAAAACCACATGTAAATATCGGTACCATCGGTCATGTCGACCATGGCAAAACCACGCTGACCGCCGCTATTACCCAAGTGTTATCCAAAAAAGGCTGGGCCGAGGCTAAAAAATATGAGGATATTGATAATGCCCCTGAAGAAAAAGCCCGCGGAGTCACTATCAACATCCATCATGGTGAATACGAGACTGCCAAACGTCACTATGCGCATATCGATGCTCCAGGACACGCTGATTATGTCAAAAACATGATCACCGGTGCCGCCCAGATGGACGGCGCGATTCTGGTCGTATCAGCTCCAGATGGTCCGATGCCGCAGACGCGCGAACACATACTTTTAGCTCGTCAAGTCAATGTTCCGGCAATTGTCGTCTTTTTGAACAAAGTCGATATGGTACAGGACGGGGAACTTCTGGATTTGGTTGAGATGGAAATCCGGGAGCTTCTGACTAAATACCAATATCCGGGTGACAAAGTCCCGATCGTCCGCGGATCAGCTCTTAAGGCTCTCCAGGGCGATGAAGAAGCCCAAAAAGCCATTCTAGAACTCATGGATCGGGTGGACGAATATGTCCCCACCCCGGTTCGAGATCTGGATAAGCCGTTTTTGATGCCGGTCGAGGATGTGTTTTCGATCAAAGGTCGCGGTACGGTAGTCACAGGTCGGGTCGAGCGCGGTCGGGTCAAAGTCAACGATACGATTGAGATCGTTGGAGTCAAAGCCACACAATCAACGGTTGTGACCGGAGTCGAGATGTTTCGGAAAATCCTTGATGAAGGTCAGGCCGGAGACAATATCGGGGTACTCCTTCGCGGAGTCGAAAAAGACCAGGTCGAGCGCGGTCAGGTGCTGGCTAAATCCGGATCGGTCAAACCGCATACCGAATTTGAAACCGAGATTTATGTCCTAGCTAAAGAAGAAGGCGGACGACATACACCGTTCTTCACCGGTTACCGACCGCAATTTTATATCCGGACGACTGATGTCACCGGAGAAGTGACCCTTCCAGCTGGAGTTGAGATGGTCATGCCGGGAGATACGGTCAAAGGCAAAGTGAAACTCATCGTGCCGGTGGCTTTGGAAGAAGGTTTGCGCTTCGCTATCCGCGAAGGCGGTCATACAGTCGGCGCAGGCGTGATCACCAAAATCATAGCGTAGGGAGTTAACCCGTCATTCTGGGGAGCCCGAAGGGCGACTCCAGAATCCGGATTCTGGATGCGCTTCGCTTACCAGAATGACAAATTAACTTTAGAGCGTTAGAATAATAAAAACATATACACGGGAAGAGTAAAATCCCGTGTATTTGGTCTTAAGAAAACGAGTAGTCTGCTCTTTAATATTTATGGCAATACTTTACGTCTTCGATAAAGACAATACTATTGTAACTGAATTGCCAGCGCATATACCTCAGCGTGTAGGAGTTGGTTTTATAGAATGTACCGGACATAGTTCACCGAAACACGAAAAAGGAGAAACAGCTGTAGTAGTGGGTTATGAACCTGAAGGAGAAGTAAATTCACCCACATCTGGTCATGCGACTGTTTTTAATGAAAAAAAATGGGAAGTACTTGTTAGACCAGAAGAATTAAAACCAGTTGTGTTGGGGGAAGGTTATTATTTTATTGGTTTTGGGGCAAGAAAATAGAACATTAAAATATAAATCTTATGCCAAAAGGAAGAATCCGAGTACGCTTAAAAGCATATGACGCACGCATCATTGATGCGTGTTGTCAGCAGATTCTTGATACGGCTATCCGTACCGGAGCTAAAGTTGTGGGGCCGGTGCCACTGCCTAGCGATAGACAGCGTTATTCAGTACCCAAGTCGCCGTTTACGGATAAAGACGCACGTGAAGACTTTATGATCAAGACGCACAAACGGTTGATTGATATTTTGGAGCCGACGGATAAGACGATTGACCAGTTGATGCATTTGGAGCTTCCGGCAGGAGTGGATATTGAAATAAAAATGTAAAAATCAAAGATCAAAAATCAAAATTACAGTTTAAAATTTGAAAATTTTGAATTGTCATTTTGCATTTTGATTTTTTAATTTTGATTTTGAAGAGATACTTTGGTATACTAGTAAGCACGATATGAAGGGAATTTCCGACATATCATAATCTACCAAAAGTCTCGGATGAGTTTCAGGCGACCTCAACCGAGGTCGTTTTTTTGTTTAGGACTTAACGAATCCGTCAGCTGACGGATGAGTTTAGTACTAACCAATCCGCCATAGACCGCTCTTTGCGTCGTGTTCGAATAGAACTGGAAAGACGCAAAGTAAGGTCAGGCGGATAAACCTTATGTTAAATGCAATTTTAGGTCAAAAACTAAGTCAAACCCAAGTCTTTACATCTGATGGGATGCGGATTCCGGTGACGGAGATTGTCACCGGACCGTGCTCGGTCGTGCAGATCAAAAATACCAAACACGACGGCTATTGGGCTCTCCAACTCGGTTTCGGTAGTCGCAAAGCCAAAAACACACCTAAACCAATTAGCGGACATCTGAAAAAAACGGGGCAAGGCAATTTCCTACCCCGTTTTTTGCGGGAAGTGAGGCTGGATTTGCCCCAAAATCAAGATCAGGAATTACCGTTTAAAGTCGGTGAGCCAGTCAAAGTAGACCAGGTTTTAAAAGTGGGAGATGTGGTTAAAGTCTCGGGAGTAACCAAAGCCAAAGGTTTCCAGGGCGGAGTGAAACGCCATGGTTTTGCCGGCGGTCCGCGCACCCACGGCCAATCAGACCGTGAGCGGGCGCCAGGTTCTATAGGCCAGACTACCACCCCTGGTAGGGTCTACAAAGGCAAACGGATGGCCGGACACACTGGTGGGGTTAACTTTACGGTCAAGGGACTTAAAGTCGTGAGTATTGATCCGGAAAAGCAACTCGTGCAGGTCAAAGGGTTGGTTCCCGGCCGAGTCAAAGGTTTGGTTTTAATCCAAAAACAAAAATAAGATCATATGCCAGTAAAAAAGACAGTTGCCAAAAAGTCGCCAGAGATACCGCAAAAAACAGTGGTGAAGGCTCGTACTTTAGAAAAGGCGGTAGCTGTGACGCTAGCTCATTTTGATATAAGCGGCGAGAAAAAAACAGCGGTGAAAATGCCGGCGGAATTGGTTGATAAGCAGGTAGCACCGACTTTGGTAGAACAAATGGCCAGAGTCCACTTGGCAAATCAGCGTCAAGGAACTTTGTCAACGAAGACGCGAAGTGAAGTCACTGGTTCCACCCGCAAGATATACCGACAAAAAGGGACCGGACGCGCCCGTCACGGGAGTATCACCGCTCCGATCTTTGTTGGCGGCGGGATCGTATTTGGACCAAAGCCGCGAGATTTTAGTTTGAAATTGCCGCAAAAAATGCGCCGCAAAGTTTTGCGCGGATTGCTTACTACCAGAGCCCAAGACGGCAATCTAAGCATCGTTTCCGGTCTGGGTGAGGTTTCGGGGAAAACGCGCGATTTAGTCGCCATGCTTAAAAAAATAAAAATTTGGGGAAAATCCCTGCTAGTTGTAATAGTTCCGGAGATGAAGCTCGTTGTCCGGAGCGGCCGAAATATCGAAAAAGTGACCGTGCGTCCAGTCAATACTTTGTCAGCCTGGGATATTTTAGCCTCCGAGCAGACAGTATTTGCCAAAGAGGCCCTTGATATTTTAACCAAAAACTTAAGCCAAAAATAATATGTTGAAAATATTAGAACCGTTGATGACAGAAAAATCATTAAATTTAGCCAGCCGCGGCTGGTACAGTTTTATGGTAAATCGGGAAGCCAAAAAGAGAGAAATTGCCCAGAGAATCGGCGCACAATTTAAAGTCCATGTCACCAATGTGCGGACGATTTCAGTCAAAGGCAAAACTACCCGTACCGGCAAAAAACGTTTACTCAAATCCGCATCACCTTGGAAAAAAGCCATGGTGCATCTTAAGCCAAATGAAAAAATTGATTTATTTGCAGTTGAGACACCTAAAAAATAACTTTTTATGTTGCAAGCTAACCAACCAGAAAAAAAATTGACCCATATTTTACCCAAACATTCGGGTCGGGATCGAACAGGGCAAGTGTCGGTGCGGCATCAAGGTGGCAGGCACAAACGCTTTTACCGCTCGATTGATTTTAAACGGGATAAATCGGGAGTGATCGGAAGGATCATGTCTCTTGAATATGACCCAAATAGGAGCGCCAACATTGCTTTGATCAATTATACAGATGGAGAAAAACGTTATGTCCTGGCTCCGATCGGGTTTAAAGTTGGAAGTACGATCGTCACCGGATCAACTGCCGAAATCAAAATCGGAAACGCGCTGCCCATCGGGCAGATGCCTGTGGGAACCCAAATCCACAATCTGGAACTAATTCCGGGTCGCGGAGCAAAAATGTTGCGGGCCGCCGGAACTTTTGGTGTGGTTTTAGCCAAAGATGCAGGTTGGGTACAGATCAAATTGTCGAGCGGAGAAATTCGCCGAGTCCCGGAAGCAGCTTTAGCTACCGTCGGACAGGTGGGCAATGAAGACTGGCGCAATGTGAAACTAGGTACAGCCGGTCGGGCCAGACACATGGGCAAACGACCAGAAGTCCGCGGTGTCGCCCAAAATCCCCGTTCCCATCCACATGGAGGTGGAGAGGGCAGAAGCGGAATTGGTATGAAGTCACCCAAGAGTCCCTGGGGAAAACGTACTCTGGGCAAAAAAACCCGCAGACCTGAAAAATACAGTGATAAATTGATAGTACAAAGGAAGAAGTGAGTTCATAGTTCATAGTTTAGAGTTCGTAGTAAAAACAAAAAACTACTAACTTTGAACTACGAACTAATAACTAATTATGAGTCGTTCAAGCAAAAAAGGTCCATATATTGATGCAAATCTAGCTAAAAAAATTCAGCGGATGAATGATAGTGGTCAAAAACAACCGCTGAAGACTTGGGCCAGGGCGAGTCAAATCGCCCCTGATTTCGTGGGTCACCGGATCCAGGTGCACAACGGACGCACCCATATCGAAATTTATATTACCGAAGATATGGTCGGACACCGTTTAGGTGAATTTGCGCTCACCCGGACTTTTCGTGGGCACGGCCAAGTCACCAAACGGGTGCTTGAAAAAACCTAAAAACCTATGAATATTTTAGCCAAAGCCAGTTATGTTCGAGTTTCGCCACGCAAGTTGGAACTGCTGGTGCGTCAAGTCAAAACACTGACCCCAACTGAAGCAGTCACCAGGTTGCAATTTACACCTAAAAGTGGGGCAGAGTCTTTACGTAAGCTCATCATATCGGCAATGGCCAATGCCAAACAGCAAAATGTGGCAACTTCTGGATTAAGATTTGCCAAAATTGAAGTTTTGCCTGGCGGAAGCATGAAACGTTTTCGAGCCGTTTCCCGGGGAATGGCACATACTTATAAAAAACGGATGAGTCATGTAAATGTCATATTGACAGAGAAAAAGGTACAAACGCAAAAAGAAGAAAATGTCCAAGTTCAAATGACAAATGCCAAGTCAAATCCAAAATCAAAATGACAAAAATTTTTGCGATTTTTGAACTTTGAGCTTAATTTGAAGTTGGGATTTTGACATTTTAATTTTTAAAATTATGGGACAAAAAGTTAATCCGCGCGGATTCAGACTGGGGCCGCTTTTTACCTGGAGTTCGCGGTGGTTTGCCGATAAAAAGCGGTATAAACACTTACTCCTAGAGGATGTGAAACTGCGCAAAGCCTTAGACAAGAAATTGCAACATGCAGGTTTATCCCGCATCGAAATCGATCGTTCAATCAACCGAATCGATATCACTGTTTATGTAGTCAGACCGGGTATAGTGATTGGTCGGGGTGGAACCGGACTTGAAGAACTCAAAAAATTTATTACCCAATTTTTGCAGCCATCTGAGAAAAAGACGGCTTTGAAAATTGAGTTAAAAGTCGAGCCGGTCAAAGAGCCAAATTTGGATGCGGCAGTAGTCGCTCACAACATCACAGAACAACTAGCCAAACGCATGCCGCATAAACGCATAGTCAACCAAACGCTAGAACGGGTCATGAATGCGGGAGCCAAAGGCGTCAAGATCATGTTGTCAGGCCGGATTGCCGGGGCGGAAATTTCCAGACGCGAAAAATATCAGCGCGGGTCAGTGCCTTTGTCTACTATCCGGGAAGAAGTCGATTTTGCACAAAAGCCGTCTTTGACCAAATCAGGTTATATCGGCGTCAAAGTCTGGATTTCAAAAGGAGAAAGAGAAATTTAGTTTGAAGTTGGAAGTTCAAAGTTCGGAGTAATTTTAATAACTGCGAACTACTAACTTTGAACTAAAAACTAAAGTATGTTAGCACCAAAAAGAGCCAAGTATCGTAAAAGTTTCCGGGGAAGTCGTACCGGTGTGTCAACCCGGGGAACCAATATTGATTTTGGGGAATTTGCCTTGCAGGCTCAAAGCAATGGTTGGGTGAGTAGTCGCCAAATTGAAGCGGCGCGGCGAACACTTACCCACTATACCAAACGTGGAGGTCGGATCTGGATCCGGATTTTTCCAGATAAGCCGGTCACTAAAAAACCGCCGGAAACGCGTATGGGCAGCGGTAAAGGCGATGTAGCTGAGTACGTAGCTGTCGTGCGGGCCGGGAGGATTTTATTTGAAATGGGAGCAATTACCAAAGAAGTCGCCGAGGAGGCGATGCGGCTTGCGGCAGCCAAACTCTCAATCAGGACAAAATTTATGGTGAAAAATTAAACTTATGAAACGAAACGAAATCAAATCCTTAAAACAGAAAGACCTGAAAGAATTGACCAAAGAATTAGCGACCAAAACTGACGAATTGGTTAAAACTAAACTGGAATGGAAAACTAAATTGCCCAAAAATACGCGGATACTTAGGGTATTGCAAGATGACATAGCACGCATTAAAACCTTTTTAAGCGAATTACACTTTAAGGAGAAGACAAAATCATGAAAACATATTTAGCTACAGTTGTTGCCAATAAAATGCCCAAAACCGTGGTGGTTGAACGGGTGATAAAAAAAACCCACCCGATTTACAAAAAAGTGTTGCTACGCGAACATCGGCTCAAAGTCCATACAGAAGAACCCTTAAATATCGGCGATGTGGTCGAGATTGCCCAAACGAGACCTTTGTCCAAAGATAAACATTTTCGAGTAGTCAGCAAGGTCAGTCTGGAGAAAAAAGTATGATTCAGATTCGCAGCCAACTAAATGTTGCCGATAATACTGGGGCCCACATCATTTCCGTTATCCAAACTTACGGCGGATCGAAACGGAAATTCGGATATTTGGGCGAAGTCATAAACGCGGTGGTAAAAAAAGCTGATCCCATCGGAATGGTCAAACAACATGAGATGGTCAAGGCCGCGATTGTACGCACCCGCA
>LCEX01000036.1 GCA_000995415.1 Candidatus Gottesmanbacteria bacterium GW2011_GWC1_43_10 | reverse complement strand
CCTCAATATTTACCAGAAAGAATTGTCTTTCCTGTTAACCGATAATTTTCAGTTAGTTCCCGCCTGAAAGTTGCAAACCTGAGTTAGTTGGGTATATAAGATGAAGAAATGTGCTTTAGCAGATTCTGCGGCAAGTTTTGTTCAAGTTTGTATGAAGTACGTTTTCCAGTATTATTTGGCGGAGTCCAGACCAAGACTTGGTTATGCGCTTCGGGATTTCGTGTCACTTCCATATGGCCATTTGGATCTATACCTAGTCTTAAGGCCCAACGGGAAACCAAGTGGCTTTCTAGTGCAGCCTTGAATCTGGGATCAAAGATCTCCACCCAGCGTTTTTTAGGTGCCGGATCAGTAGTATAGTTGGGAGATTGGTCAACGGCGCTGCCAAAAAAGGCCGGATTTACTTTCCCTGCTTTAAACTCTGCTCGAGTAACTACTTGTTCGTGTCCGGTTAATGCGGCTGCAATTCTAGACAGGACCTGGACCTTTTTGGGAACAACGACTTCCTGAAATTCGTTCATATATTTTAGCGGTCAGCCTACAAATGTAGATCATAACTCGGTTTATGATGTCTTTGAAGAAAATCCCACAAATTTTTTTAATTCGTGCATTTCCTGTTGCGTCGGCGTATCGTGTTCCAAATCAATGACCCGACGTAAAATGTCGGTTGTTTTCGCATCTATTTTATCGATTTTGCCTTCAAGTTTGTTTTCAAGTTGTTTTATATCCTCCTTGGTTGCCACATTTTCTAAAGCTTTAACCGCTGCATTGGTAATTTGGGCAATTGCTTCTTCAATATCGCCTTTGGTAGCTCCTGTTTTTAAGTCGGTTTGATTCATATAACAAAACTACCACATGAGTTGGGAAAAGACAAGATAGATGTGACAACTTATAATTGTTTCACCTGGAGGAAATCCAGTTCCACCGGTGTTTCCCGGCCGAAGATGGACACGAGGACTTTGACTTTGCCTTTTTCAACATCAATTTCATTGACCGTACCCAAAAAGTCAGCAAACGGGCCATCGACGATCTTGACTGCTTCGCCCACGGAGAAGGAAGCTTTGTACTTGGGCGCTTCCATCTTCATAAATTTCAAAATGGCTGCGACTTCTTTGTCAGAAATTGGGGTGGGTTTATTATTTTTTCCCTGATTTCTTCTTTTTTGCCATGCCGGACAGTGACGATGTTGCGGGTTGGCACCACGATGTCAAAGATTTTGTGCTGCAAACTCATCGTTTCTACACGTTGTTTCAAAGTGGTAGCGACTTTATTTTCGTGTCCCGAGTAAGTGTGGACGACGTACCAGGAGCCCTGATCAGAAATTGAAGGTTCCGGCGTGGTTACCGGTGTTTTTGGATCTGGTTGAGTTGGTGTATCGGTCATATCTTTTTAACTCAAAAGTCAAAAATCAAAATTGCAAATCAAAAGTAAAAAGTGATTTAAACTTTTACATTTTTACTTGAACTTTTGCCTTTTGCATTTTGACTTTTAACTTTTATTTATCGTTTTATTAGTATTTCTGTCAATTTTATCTGGCGAAGCCAGATCCTGCTCCGCAGGACAAATAATATACAGTCGTCATCTCTTTATAAGTAACTCCGTAAGTTTAACAAATATTATGTCTAGGCCGCCGATATACAGACCGATTCCGAGCGAAACCAAAATCACTACCAGCGTCAGCTTGATCGTCTCCTGGCGATTCGGCCAGATGACTTTGGCTAGCTCTGTCCGAACTTCTTTGATAAATGTCACCGGATTGATAGTCGTGGCCATGTGATTATTATAACAAAAAAAACTGTTTAAGCGACTGCTAAACTCAATTTCACTTCGTTCATTTCGTAAAGCAGTCCTTAAAAAAAGAAGCCCCGCTTGGCTTCAACTAGGATATTAACACAGATATTTAATTGATGCAAGATGCTTGATTCCTAGGGTTGACTTGAGTACACTAAGATCAGGCAAAGTATGAGTTCCTATAACTGGTCACATATTGATGAAACAGCTATGAAAAAGGCCGATCCGGAGAAATACAAAATCTGGCGGATTCTCGCGATCATTGAATCCGATTTTGTAGCTGAAAAGTTGGATAAAGAAGAGGTAAAAATAGCCTGGCCACAAATCAAAGACCAGATTGATCCTTGGACGCGGCGTGCGTTAGAATATTTATTATGGGGAAAACAATACTCACTCCCAAACAATCTTACCTGGTGGAACAAGCGGCCAAAAACGCTGAAATAACTCAATGGTATTATCTCACCGGTGGTACGGCTCTTGCCGAATTTTATCTTCATCACAGGTTAAGTGAAGATCTGGATTTTTTTACGACCAGTGAAGTAAATAATCAAAAAATTCAGGCCTTTATAGATTCACTTAAAGCACCAGCAGGTATTACAAATTACGTGGTTAAAAAAATCTCCGGATTGTATCAATATACACTCACTTTTAGTGACAGCGAATCCTTAAAAGTTGATTTTAATGAATATGATTATCCTCAAGTCGAACAGGGGATTGTATATGGTAAACTTCGCATTGATAGTATGTATGATATTGCCATTAATAAACTTGAAAGTATGTGCAATCGGACAAAAGCTCGTGATTATGTAGACCTGTACATATTGATATCGCAAAACATTTTTTCCATGGAGCAGCTTATGATGCGAGTTCCTGAAAAATTTGGTCACCACTGGACCACACCTCAATATATCCGGGCATTTTTCGCAGTTCAGGAAGCTAAAGATTTTCCCACGATGCTTGTTCCCTTTAGCAAAGAGGAAATGATTAAATTTTATCTGGCTCAAGCCAAAAAACTCGAGCCGAAGATATTTAAGTAAAGAAAAACGTTTAATTTCTTCAACAGTTACGTATCCACACTTTTTTTGCTTGAATAAAGAGATGTTCTCTTGTACACTAAGATCAGGCACTTAAAGCGTGCTTATTGCTTCATGAAAAAAAGATTTATTACGATTGCTTTACTACTTCTTTTTGTTGTCATATCAACGTCTTCAACTCACGCCCAAACCAGCCCAAAAATTGTGGCGCTGGGTGATTCAATCACTGAAGGATATGTCTGTTCATTAAAAAGTGCTCTCAACTTACCTGCTGCTAACTTTTTAGGGGTTACACCAAATAAAAACGGTCCCGTATTTCCTCCCTTAGGTGGTTGTGGTGTAAACTATGCCGGTTATCGCGGATTCACCACAGTAGCCATCATCGGTAAACTCGCATCCGATGCTGAACTTAAAACCGCTCTCGGACAAGCAGATACAGTCGTTATCCACTTGGGTACCAACGATATGTATCAAGAAGGTCACTCTGAAGATGTTATTAAAGGAAATCTGGAACAAATAATTAGTACTATAAAAGGGTTGAATCCCAATATTCGTGTGGTACTGGCCAAAATCATTCCCAGTCGCGATAACGACATGAGCGTTTTGAACGGAAAAATTGCAGAAATTGGCGGTGTGGATCCAGTTGATGCCGGAAAATATTTTGATCGTTCAATTGATTTAAGTTCTGACGGCGTGCATCCGACAGGAGAAGGTTACAGGAAAGTTGCTCAAGCTATTGCCGAAGCTTTTGGTGCCTCAGGCGGCGGGGGAGGCGGAAGCGGTGGAGGTGGAGGCATAAATATCCCGGGTCTGGCCTTTGGATTTAATATCCATAGTCTAGCCAAAGAAAGCGAAAGCTTCATCAGGGATACATTTGCTAGCCTCAAAAATAGTTGTAGTAGCCAAGTCACCTATGTCAGACTGTGGGGTTTTAACAAAACTTTTGGGATTGACGGCCTGAACAGCCTGCAAAAAGTGATAAATGCAGCAAGTGGCACAGGGATTAAGTTGATTGTAGCGATTGAAGATTTCCCTTCCGGCCCGGCTGAAGCCAACCCCGGGGCTTGGTTTGGCGGTGGATACAAAAATGAGTACGAAGCGTATGCAAAAGCACTGGTTGGCAAATACGGACGGTCTTCCGAAATAGCGGTATGGGAGCTGATGAACGAGCCTCACTGTAAAGGTAACGCAACTTGTCTGCCGCAACTTATCAACTTCGTAAATTACATGTCATCACAACTAGCCCCACTGACTTCGGCTTTTATTTCTCCCGGCATCATGACTTCGCAAATCGACTTTGAAGTATACAAAAATATTGCCAACCTGCCCGCAGTCACAGCCAATACCTGCCATTTTTACAATGAAGACAGTGTTTCCAAATCGAGTTGCTTGTCCGCGATGCAAGCCGCTCCCGGCAAATTTTTCTACATCGGTGAAGCTGGGTATAAAGCTAGTGGGCCGGCCAGTGATGGCAGTTGTACAGCATCGAGTTGTACCAATGCTTGTACCGGTGGAGATGCCCTGCAAAATCGGGCGGCACAAATCAAAAGTGATATGCAATCCTTCACCGGAGCTAATGCATTTTTGTTGTGGCAATACTCTCCGGAGGGCAATTCGAACCTTATTTGTGATCGATTTTCGGTATTTCCCCAAGATCCAATTTGTAGTGGTGTAGGCCTTGGTGGAGGAGACGTGGCCGCGTGTCTACCCACCGGCGGGGGAAGTAGTACAGCCGGAACGCCCAATATTTTCAGTTCCTTGTTAAGTTTTTTCGGCGGATTTGTATCGGCTTTGCCCGGAAATTTCAACGCGCAAAAAACTACGGTGGTAGAGGATTTGGCGACTCTGCCGGAAACGGACGACCTTTTCCGCTACAAAGGCAAAATCAACAAATGGGATAGACAGGTATCTGTGGGAACTGTCAGTTATCCGGCGCAAGTTTCGCGCCAGGTGTCACTAGCTGAAATCATCAGCAATTTTTTCTTGGGTGGGACGACCAATGGCGCCAGCGTCTATTCTGATAATGCGGTCACCAATTATTCCGTGTCCACGACCACTCCCGGCGGTAAGAAAGTTTTAGCCGATACTTTAGTGGGTTACTTAGGAGGCAAAGTCGCTGATCCGGAAGAAGCCTACAAAATCGCTCAGGCGGCAGAGCGGGGTGATTTCAGTCAAAGCGGAGATTATGCAGTAAACTCCGCAGCGATAAATAGCGCCGGGCCACTTGATAAGCTGCGGCCCTTTACGGGTCTTAGCCCGACCGGCGAGTGGAAAAAATCAAGTGATAGTGAAAAAGACGAAATCATGGACGGAGTGATCAATAACTACGCCTGTAACTACGAAAAAAGAAACTGCGAGAAAGAAATTTACCATGATTATTTGGTGGCGTGGGTAGTCCCGGCTGATGGGTACGGGATGACCGGGGACATCAGTCAAATCCCGACTTGGTTTACGCCGGTCCAGCAAAAAGATTCACGGCCGTTCTTGGTTTCCGAATTTTTCTGCAGCAATCCGAATTTCCAGACCCAGAACAATCGGCGCGATATGATTGACCGGATTTGTGCCTATATTTACGGCGATTCGCTCGTCCGTGGTGGGGTCATTTACATAAAATCAGTGATTGGTCAACTCTACGGCCAAAAATACGGTGCGGCGGCTAAGCTGCGCACGCCGTCAGATCTCGCTAAATACGGCGGAGCAAATAATATTTGGAATTTGATGCCCAAGGCGCCGGTTGAAGATATCAAAGGTACGACCCGCATCCGCGTCCACCGTAGTGGTAGCGATCCGACAGAAAAAGAAGGCAATTTCACCGTGAGTGATGAGACTGCGGTAGCCATCCCGGGAATCAAATCAGTCAGTTATCTTGGAAAAAAAGTGCAGGCGATATTTAAGCCTTATGGACTCGCGGAAAAACCGTATCCTGTCACCCAGACCCAATGCGGCAACGGCAACGCTGTAGCCGGAAATGTCCCGGATAAAATCGGCGGCGGCGCTCTAGCTAACTTTGTCTATAAAATCGGTGAGTTATTCAAAGGCAACAATGTTTTGGGGGTAACTGATGACCAGGGCCAGGTTTTAGCCGATTCCACTGCGCCCAACCCACCACCTCCGGCGCCATCGCCAGTGGCCACCCGGACTGTCAATCGGGGAGCGGCTGTCGAAGTCGATGTCCCGATAGAAGCCCAGCAAGCAGTGGATGCGATATCCGGGCCGCAAAGTTTTACTGCCGCATTTATGCCGTATGAGATCGCACAACAACTTAGCACCCAAGTTGGGGGGGTGGCTCCGGAAGCCATGTCGATGCAGGCTAATGTGAATTGTGCAAATAACTTGACGTGTGAAACTGCTGCCCCGATTCCGCTTCTTGGCGGTCCGGTCCTCTTGGCTGATCCCAAGGCCGGGTTGTTTACCCAATTGATTGCCGGTTTTGGTTCAAATTCAAACCAAAGTAATACCGGTGGGTGGTTACGCGAATATACCAAATCAAACCAACCCAACTTGGCCCAAACCCAGGTTGATCCCTGGTCGAATTTGGCTTCGTTTAACAGGGTTAAATTGCCTCTTTCAAATACTGGACAAGCTATGCTAGTATCAAAATAGATAGACAAATTTATTATTAAAATCGAGATATATTTTGAGCAAGCAGGTACAATTTTCTTGCTCCGCAACTCGATCGGGATAAGCTCTAGTTGTTTACTAAGTCCTAGTCCCTCCTCGAATGCGAGCAGCGAAAATTGCACACTGCTTACTCCAATAGCTTGAAGCATTTATAAAACTAGTTATGGAACCGTTTGCATTTAAAAGGTCAACTTACGCTTTGATAGCGGCTATTTTAGTCCTCTTTGGCGTCTTTTTTACTCTGAAAGCGGTAAGGGAACGTCAGGAACCGCGTAAACGAGCAGCAGCTGAAGTCACCATGTGGTTAGAGCCGGCAGCTCCTCAAGTCAACGTGGATGATGAAGTGACGTTTAATGTGATGGTGGATACTACTTCGACCTATAACTTGATTCAAGCCGACATCCACTTGACATTCGATCCGGCGTATTTTAGCCCAGTTAGTATCAGCAACGGTTCATTCTTGCCCAACATCCTGGATGCGGGTGGGGTCACCAGCGGGACAGCCTACATAAGTCTCGGGAGTAGTCTGACGCAACCGGCCCAAGGTCAGGGAGTATTGACTGTTTTGACTTTAAAGGCAATTGCTCCGGTTGGGGCGACAAACGTAGTTGTAGCTGATACGACTTACTTGACATCACTCCAACTCGGTAGTGGAACCAATATTTTAAGTTCGCGCCTTCCGGCTGTGGTTACTATCAGTACAGTCAATCCGACACCGACTCCAAGTCCGTCACCGACTGCCACTCCCGATCCGACTCCGAGTGCGAGTCCGGATCCGACTCCGACTCCAGAGGCCAGTCCGAGTGACCAACCGGCTGCCACCCCAACGCCCACAGCTACTCCGCTGGCTTGTAGTATGACGACGCCAAGTGCACCGGCAGGTTTAGCCGCTACTGCTACTTCGACTTCCACTGTCAATTTGACGTGGGGCGCGGTATCACCGGTGACTCGTTATGGAGTGGTTTATGGTTTAGTTCCCGGGCAATATCTCTACGGAGCTGATGACATCGGCAATACGACAGCCTTCACTGTCAGTGCTTTATCTGCCAACACAACTTATTATTTTGCCGTCTATGGCGTCAATGACTGTGCCCGCAGTAGCTATTCCAACGAGGCGCTAGCCCGCACCACGAGTGGCGTCGGCGGAGGTACCTTGCCGTCTCCTCATGTTTCACCTAGTAGTTATACTTATGCCCAGCCTTCACCCACATTTTATCCGCTCGCTCAAGCTTCGCCCGGTGATTTGGCGGACAATCCTTTCTTAGACGAGAGCCAACCGGCAGCTTCAGAGTTGCCGCCGGTATCTGTGCCACCAGATTTTGGCAAAACCAAAATCACAGTCAATCCCTTACTTACGCCTATTGGCGGTGTCCTCATCATCATCGTGACGCTATTTGTGGGTATCCTCTTCTTCCGCCTCCGTAGGTAAATCCTCGCACACAATAGTCAGTAGCTGCATCAATCCTATAGTATAAAACGGAGATGTTTGATATAATCTACGAGTAGATTTCCCTCGGTTTTAGCCAGGGAAAATTTATTATCCAATAGTTAAAGTATGTTAAAAGAATCTGGTATTGTTATACGATCTCACCATTTACCAGTTTTTGCTGATGCGCTTAGAGTAGGAGCTCGTAGGGAAGCTCAACTAAGATGCGAGGCGGTATTTGAAAGTATTTCTGATGACCCTAACTATTATTTTGACGTGCTTGGATTCGAAGTTGGTGCTAGTAACAACTTTCAAGAAAAATTAGAGGCTGCTTTTAATCGATTATTACTATCCAACCCAGAACTCACTGTTAGAGTCAACGTTTCCGAGAGAGATGATTTATGTAGGGCCTGTGCGGTCGGTAGTCACTGCGGAATTTTACATATCGAAGCAGAAAGGTCTTATCTTGAAAAACTGACTCAATCTTGCATTGATAATGGTGTTAATCATCAAAATGATTCATTTACAGTCATTCTTTCAGCAGGAGATTTAAGAAAAATCCTTAAGAAAGACTTTTGATGTCATATAACCATTCAGGATCGTCGATAACCAGATGTTACTTAACCTGAGTTACGAAATGAACGAAGCTAAAGTCTACATTGTCATTCCCGCGAAAGCGGGAATCTTAATAAAAAAGACTTTAGCAAAGATTCCCGCTTTCGCGGGAATGACAAGATACAATAATATAAAACAATTTTTGTATTTCGTAATTCAAACTACTTACTTATTCGATGCCCGGCCGGACTCCGAATAAGTAAGTATGGAGAAGTGAAAAGCGAGCCGGATCAAGACCTATAGTAGAAAAGCACGATTTTTGCTATAATTGCGTCCATGATAGAAAAACAACCAGATCCCAAAAGTCCCTACAGTTTATTTTACGACTCCTGGCGTCAACTGCAGACACAACCGGATGATGTTTACCGTGGAGAACTTGAAAAAACATTGTTACATTATGCTAATGTTTGTGTATGTAGCTGTGTCAAAAGATTTAACCTACCAATTCTTGATGAAGGAATGATGGGAGAAGGAATTATGGCTCTGGTTAAGGCTGCTTCAGGATTTGATCCAGATCAGGGCAATAGTTTTGGCAGTTATGCTTTTTGGAGAGTCAGAGGAGCTCTAATTGATTATTTGCGCGCGCAGGATGTATTAAGTAGAGGCCAAAGAAAAAAACTTAGGGCACTCGAAGAGCGAGAATTTAAAAATGGAAATGGTGATGATTTGAATCTGAATGAAAGAATAATGCTTGTCGATCTAGGATCGCGATCTCAAATTTCACTTGATGCATTCATCAGGGGGGAGGATGGTAACACTACGTTCTTAGACACGTTACCAGATCCTGCATCTGCTGCTGCACTGGATGGTATTGAAGACAAGGAAGAAGTCAGTATGGTGGGAAGTTTTGTTACTCAGTTGCCAGCAAGGGATCGCCGTATAGTTGAAATGCACTATTTTGAAGGTAAAACTCTCAAACAGATTGGGGTGAGTCTGGGTCTTTGTGAGAGTCGTGTGTGTCAACTGCATGCAAGAATTATAAATAAGGCAAGAGACTATGTTCAAAGAAATGGCTTCTAGTCAATCGGGTTTAAATCGGGTTTGGACTTGACAAGCCGGCTAGTTTCGATTAATATCGAAAATAGGCGACAAAACTATGAAGAAAATCGAAACTGTGTGGTGTCAACTCCTTTTTGAAAGCCTGGAAAAGCAGGAAACGCATTTCCAGCAACAGAAACTGGCAGCAAATCTCAACATTTCCACAAGTACGGTTCATCACGGCCTGAAAGACTTGCGCAGGATGGGAGCTGTACGAGTCGGTGGCGACGGCGGGTCTGTCATTGATGCAGAAAAAATTCTCCTGCACTGGGCAAACCATCGAGCTCTGGCAAGTGATGTCATCAAGCAATTATCATTAAACGGTTCTGTTTTGGAAATTGAAGGTTTATTGCCAACGGGGAGTATACTCGGCGCCTATAGCGCGGTTCGGCTTTGGTATGGAGAGCCGCCTGCAGATTACACAAGTGTTTACGTCTATCACCCCCAACCGGAACAAATTATCCGGCGATTTGCAAATCATCCGCCAGGAGATACGACACTAACAATTCTAAAACTTCCAGCCACAATTCCCTTAAGAGCTGAAACAACCACATTAGCACATACTTTTGTTGATTTGTGGAATCTCACGGATTGGATGGCAAAAGATTTTGTCCGCCGGGTCAGGGAGGAGATTGATGGCATATTATCGTGATTCGGTTACCCAAAAAAGTTGGCTCTTTTTGCAAGAACTGCGGCGTAAGTTCCATTTTGTTCTGATCGGCGGGGGGGCCATCTGGCTGTATACCAGGCAACTAAAATCAAAAGACATTGATATAGTCGTGGAACTTTCGGAATTGGATAAGCTCAAAACCACGTATGATTTGACGAAAAACGAGCGCTTGAAAAAGTACGAGATCAAACAAGGAGAAGTGGATGTTGACATCTATGTACCTTTCTATTCAACTCCGGGAGTTGCGGCAGAGCAGATTTTAAAAAATGTGGTGGAAATCGAAAGCTTTAAAATCCCCAGTCGAGAGTTATTATTGGTATTAAAAACTGTAGCCTGGAAGTCCAGGCGGATGAGCGCCAAAGGGAGAAAAGATTTGATTGATATCGTGAGTTTACTTGCAACTGGAAAATTGGCGGCGGGTAAGTTAAATGATTTATTTACTGAAGGGCCGCTACGGATGGCTAAAGAAGCATTGATAGAAGAATTAAAAACAGCGACGGATATTGGAGAGTTAAGCCTAAATCAACACCAAGTGGCTCGAGCGAAGAAAGATTGGTTTAAGATATTAAATCCTGAAACTTGACTTCTAGTCGACTATGACAGTTGTGCTTGTAGTTTGACAAACACCAGCTCGTCCAAGTAAAATTGACTTTACCCTTTGCGAAGTCGAGCAAAGACCTGCGAGACCGAAAATATGAGTCAAACTCGTAAAATCAGGAAAGCCGTCATTCCCGCCGCTGGTCCCAGAAGTACGCTTGCCGTTCCCGAGGCTTACAGCCTCGCGC
>LCEX01000035.1 GCA_000995415.1 Candidatus Gottesmanbacteria bacterium GW2011_GWC1_43_10 | reverse complement strand
GCTACTCATTCGAGTGGCCACACCAAAAGTGTGTTTTAGATAATTGAATCAGACCTGAGGAGGTCAACATGAAGAAAAGTAAACTGTTCACCCTGTTCCTGGTCGCTGTTCTGCTGACCGTCGTGCTCACCGCGTGTGGGACGACTAACCCCATGAAGAACGTTCCGCTGGAAGAAACTGGTCAAGTTTACGGTTTTTGGAACGGTCTCTGGGATGGATGGACTGCCTTGTTCGCCTTCATCGGCAATCTGTTCGGTGGGGACTACGGAGTCTACCAAGTTCACAATAACGGGAACTGGTATGATTTCGGTTTCCTTCTCGGAATCGGCGCCTTTGCAGGAGGTTCATCTTCAGCAGCCAGCTCTAGCAGACGCAGCTAACGAGAATCTATACATACATTAAACTCGCAAGAGGCGCCGCAAGGCGACGGGTAACTCTGTTATCAGTTAAATAAACCACGAAAGTGGTAAACGTTCTGCAAAATGCAGAACAGCTTTTCCGCAAAAGAAAATAAGTGCAAGAACCCTCTTGAAATCGAGAATCATTCTCAATTGGCGCACGTGCGTTTTGCCAGTTGGTCTGGTTTTTGAGAGTAAAGAGGGTTTTTGTTTGACAAAGGGGAATATAGGCGTGTAATCAGGAAATTTCGGAAAGGAGTTGGATTTTGACTTCCGGGAAACTTTTCAACCTTTTATCATTGGTCACAAATATATCTGCCTTGAATGCAACTGCCGTAGCAAGTTGAAATGAATCTGCTAAACGAAAACCGTATTTGTGTCGTATTCTAGCAGCATTTTTGGCAATAGCTTTATCAATGTCTGCAATATTCAGATTCGGCGTATTAAAAAAAGCTTCTTCGATTTCGGAGAGAGTTTTTTGGTCTGTCTTGAAAGCCAGTAGTTCAGTAAGTGTGATTATACTTGTAACTCCCTTTTTCTTTTTCAGGAGATTAAAGACGGCTTTTGTCTTTGGACCAAAGATGGGATCGCCTCCGAAATAGTAGATGAAGATATTGGAGTCGAGAGCGATTTTACTTATGCCTTGAAAGGATTTTTTCATATTCTGCCAATTTGTCTTCCCACTCATCGTGCATTTTTTTGAGTTCGACAATTGGATTTATGTTTTTCCAAGCCTTTTTAGCAATACCATATGAGTGTTCAACCCAGTCAGAAGTAATTGGTTTTATCACCATTTTTTTATCATCCAAAACCTGCACATTCATCTTGGCTCCGGGTTTGATTCCACGCACTTTGTTTCTTATTTCTTTGGGAATAACGATTTGGTATTTAGTACCGACAGTAACTAGTTGCATAGTATGTCAATACTATATAATTTCGTCATACCTGTCAAGAGTAATAAAAGTAAGAGTAAATAACAAAGAGTAAATAATTATTGAGTCAATTTGGAAACTGTGGTAAGGTGATTATGGAGAGGCTTAGTAGCTTAGTTTGGGCCAAAGGCCCATCAGCCTTTGGTTGAACTTAGAAGCTTAGTCCGCCAGCTCCGAAGGAGAGCCTTTGGCTTTGGCAGATTTCTAAGTAACTAAGTAACTCATAACTAAGCTACTTGTTAAACATGGCAAAATTCGTACCAGATGTCAAAACTCAAAGATGGATTGTGATTGCCGGCGGCCGCGTCAATCGTCCGGCTGATCCCGCTGCGCCAACTTCCGGACCTAAATACAAAGTAAATCCTTTTGCCACTGGCAATGAGTCCATGACGCCTCCTGAAGTATATAGAGTTGGAGAAGGTGAGTCGGGCAAGCCGGGATGGAAAGTCCGGGTGGTGCCAAATAAATTTCCGATTACCGATATACACGAAGTCATTATCCACAGTCCGGACGAGAGTCATGATCTTGAAGATTTACCCCTTGAACAAGTCACTTTGATTTTACAAACCTATAGGCAGCGTTATCAAGCACATCAAAGTGATGGGCACGTGCTGATTTTTTGCAATCATGGTAGCTCATCCGGAGCGTCGCTGACTCATCCGCACGCGCAACTGGTCGTGATCCCGCATCAAATCAATCTTGATGCACTAGCACGAGAGCCGGTAAACAATATTGTTGAAGATAATACACATTTTACTGTATATTGTCCGGATTTTTCCCAGTGGCCATATGAAGTGTGGATTGCGCCCAAAAAAGAAAAAACGCTTTTTGGCAATATTTCAGATGAAGAGATCAAGGATCTGGCGCAAATATTGAAATCGACACTCTGTCGACTCAAGGGTTGTTATGACAATCCGGAAGTGAAAAAAATCCGGGCCGATGTACCTTTTGCCTACAATTTCTATATTTACCACGGCGAAAACTGGTTTATTCGGATCATTCCTAGATTTATCCACCGGGCGGGGTTTGAACTTGGTACCGGCCTCAACGTAAATATGATCGACCCCAAAGACGCCGCAGAAAACCTAGCGAGTAAAGAGTTTTGCAAGATTTAAAATTAACCTAAAAATTCTTCGAGCTTTATTTCCCCTCTTTAGAAGAGGGGATGAAGGGGAGTTGTTTGTGAATTGCATTCTTACCAACAATCTTTCACTTAAAAAGAAGCGCAGATTTCTTCGAATGAATCAAACTTATGCTGAATATTTCCTTTGGTCAAAATTACGAAATAAACAGTTGAATGGGAATAAATTCTATCGCCAATTTAGCGTGGGTCCCTATATCCTGGATTTTTACTGTTTTGATAAAAAGGTTGCGATTGAGTTAGATGGTGGACAACACGCTGAGACAGGTCATCAATTATATGATCACAAGCGGATACAATTTCTCAACCAGCAAGAAATAAAGGTAATAAGATTTTGGGATAACGAAGTGATTAAAAACAGAGACGGAGTATTAGAAACTATTCAAACATTTATTACATCGATAAGCAACTCACCCTAACCTCTCTTTAAAAGAGAGGGAATTTTGATAAAATTTTACACCTGTCCTTTTTGTTGTAAACCCAAGAGCCACATTACTGCCTCTTTTTTGTATCTTCTGTCTCCTCTTGAATTGATACGGATTGCGGGGAGTTTGCCTCGTTTACCCCACCTTTTGATAGTGAGCGGGGAGACGCGGAGAATTTTAGCGACTTCGCGAACTGTGAGAAGATCTGGCCATTCATCACCTAGGGACATATTAGCGTCTAGCGTAAAGCGTCTAGCGTTTAGAGCAGAATAAATACTATAACTATACGCTACCTCAATTTAAAATATCGTTACTAATCACAAAGTATCACGAGCGATCAGACGATGTCAAGAGGAACATTAAAAGTAATTATCCAATAATCAAATTCTTCCTGCGAAGCGGGATCTGGCTTCGCCAGACAATCTCCATCATTGAGATTGCCGCGTCGGGACGTACCGTCTGATACATCCCTCCTCGCAATGACATAATGCGTAAGTCCTGACTTTATTGGATAATTTGTTGATTGGATAATTGGATAATTGTACAATGTTTCTATGATTATAATGGGTATCGATCCCGGGACTGCCACGACTGGTTGGGGAATAGTTTCAAAAACCAAATCAAACTCTACCTTTATCAGTGTCGGAACTATAACTACTGCATCAAATTTATCGCCCGAAGTGCGTTTGGAAGTCATTTTTAAAGACCTCACTACCTTGATCAAAAAATATCGTCCCGACGAGGTAGCTTTGGAACAACTTTTTTTTAATACCAATGCCAAAACTGCACTTCTTGTCGGTCAAGCCAGAGGGGTCGTCATGCTAGCTACACAGCTTAGGAAAATTCCGCTTTTTTCTTATACACCACTGCAAGTTAAAATGGCGATCACCGGCTATGGCAGAGCTGACAAAAAACAAATTCAAGAAATGGTCAAGCGGCTTCTGAACTTGAAAACTATTCCGCGGCCTGATGATGCCGCCGATGCTTTGGCCGTAGCTCTGACCCACAGTTTTACAAAGAAATTTGGGGGTTAATAAATGCTATTATTGACAAAGTTTGACAAACTTTGCTATCATATGAGACATGAGTACAGTAAACATTTCTCTTCCACATGGACAACTGAAACAAGTTGATAGTTTTGTTGAGCAATTTGGTTTTGCGAACCGAAGCGAATTCATCAGGTCGCTTCTCAGATTGGTGGCACGCGATCCGGAGTTGGTTAAGGAAGCTGCCACATTTCCATTTGTTTCTCCTAAAGAGCGATCAACCAAAAAAATCTTAGCTGATTTTACCAAAACCAAACGCTATTCAAAAGAATTTCTAAAGGATTTAAAGGAAGGATTGTTACAGAGTGACTATTTCTCCTAAAACAAAAGAGCATGAAAATCCTACCGATTTCTGCCAAGATCCTGTCACAACTGACAAAGTATTCTCTCGAAACAAAATTCAAAAAACAAATTACCTTGCTATTAAGCAATCCACGACATCCTGGTTTACATTTGGAACTTCTTGAACCGAAACAACATGGGATCTATAGTTTTCGGATAGGTCGCAAATTTCGCGCCTTGTGTATTTTTCGTCCAGATACTGGGGATTTAGAAATTCTTGCAATCACAGTTCACTATCATTGACGCATCGAAAAAAGCCGCTTGCGCGGCTTTTCGATAACCTTATTAAGGTAAATTTACTTCAACTCAACTTTCGCTCCTGCGGCTTCCAATTTCTTCTTAGCCTCTTCAGCGGCGACTTTGTTGACGCCGGTCAGGACTTCTTTGGGAGCTGATTCTACCAAGGTTTTGGCATCAGTCAGACCAAGAGTCGGAACGAGTTCACGCACGGCTTTGATGACTTGAATTTTTTGGGCGCCGGCATTTACCAGAACCACATTGAATACCGTTTGTTCCTCTTTGGGACCCTCAGCGGCTCCGCCTGCGATTGGCGCGGCTGCAGCAACTGGAGCGGCTGCCGTTACGCCAAATTTTTCTTCAAGGGCTTTGACCAAGTCTGCTAGTTCGAGTACGGTCATTTCCTCTACAGATTTTAAGATTTCATCTTTAGTTAATTTTGCCATATTTTTTCACCAGCCTTTCGTAGTTTGCAGTAGGCAGTGGGCAGTTCGCAGAAGGCCATTTCAACTGCAAACTGTGAACTGCTAACTGCGAACTAATTAGATTTTTTACTTTTTACTGCTCCCAGTGTCCAAACTAATTTTCTGATATTCCAAGATAGGGCGTTGTGCAGTCCATAAAGAGGCCCTTGGAGCTGGCCGACAAGTTGAGCCAAAAGTTGCTCACGTGCGGGGAGAGTAGATAAACGTTCAATCTCCGTGGCGTTTAATTGGGTGGCTCCCAGAAGTCCGGCGCGAACTGTGCCGTGGGTAGCATCTTTGAAAAATTTGATCAGAGCTTTAAGAGGAGCGACTTCATCAGCATAAGCAAAAAGGGTGGCGGTAGCGCCCTGCAAATGTGTGTCAGATATACTTTTTTTGACATCGGTTAGCGCACGTTTAAGCAGTGTATTTTTGGAAATGGTCAGCTCTGCCTGGGTTTTTTTAAGTGCCCGGCGCAGTTCTTCGAGTTGCTTATGTGTCAGTCCGGTATAGTCGGTGATGACTAAGGCTTTGGCTTTTTCGAGCTTGGTTGTTAGTTCTTTGACTTGGTCAATCTTTTTTTGTGTAGCCATAAAAAAATTCCTCTCCCGAGGAATTTTTAGTAGGCAGTATGCAGTCTGCAGTTGGCAGTAGAATGCTGCTAACTGTGTCAACCAAAGGCTGATCGGCCTTTGGCCGAAACTGTTTACTGTGAACTAGCTTCCCCTCGGTAGGGTTTATGATGCACCTTTTCGTGCGTCACCTACGGTCTTAAGGACAAAAGTAATATATCAAAAAACAGGGAGTAGGTCAATGGGGTAGGTAAACATCGTATTTTGCTTGAGGAGGGGTTGGGTTTAAAGCCTTGAAAGCATCCCAGAAAGGACTGAAGTCTATTTTATCTTGAGGTTTTTCAACATAAATAGCTACAAATCCTGGTTGTATTGTAATCGTCTTTGGTTCTGCTACTCTTGTTATCGCACCGCGCATGCTTCCCGGAGCCAAAAAAGTATACGGTTCTCCTTCTCGCGCAATTACACTAAGTGAATAACCAGTTTGCAAAGCAGCCTGTTGATATAGAGGTAGCTGTTCTAACTTGATATTGCTAGTGATATAAGGACCTGGTGTTTTACGAAGTAAGTCGGCTTTTGGTCTCAGACCAGATAGAAAAACCTCATTCATACTACAGGGTAGTATAGTTGTTGTTGTTGTTGTCAAGAAGCCTCGAGTGAAGAAGAACGCGGGTAGAGAAAAACAAAAAATCATCTTTTACCGGAGGTTTTCCAAATGATATAACCCAGGATGACAAAAGCAATTACCAACAAGGTATATGCAATTGCTGTATTTGTCAAGATTTTATCAATTGAGACGTTATTCATAGGTGTCTTTTCTGGGTAAACCAAAGTGATGCGACTAAACCGAGTATAGCAAAAAGTTTTGGATTATTGGTTCCCTCTCTTGGTAAGAGAGGGTCAGGGTGAGTTAGTCATTTTATCTAACTCCTCCTAACCTCCTCTTAAAAAGAGGAGGAAGTTTGCAATCCAAAGGTAGACTTCATTTCGTAACTCAAGCTAATAACTAATCACAGTTGGAAAAATTTCGTCAAGTGAAAGCAAAATCTGGATTCAGTCTTTGACTTCTACTCAAACAAAGGGAAAAAGAAGATTTATTAAGGTTTGGATTCTGATGAAGCTGCAGGGAGTATATCACCTAAATTGGGTTTTGCCTTAGAAGAAGGGGCGGTGGCTCCGGGGGCAAATCGCCCAGACGTAGCTCTGTCCAAAAAGAGTTTAGCAGTATATTCTGAAGCTGATTTAGTCGGTGTTTGCGGGAGAGGATAGGTCTCATCGAAATTAACAGGTTTTCCTTCTGGCTCTAATCTACTCAAACCTCTTGCTTCAGCTAATAGATTTGGTCTTTTCATATTTTCTAGATCTCTAACTTACGCTATTATGCTATATTTTGGTCCATTTTGATCCTGGACTCATTTTCTGTAACACCTCACTCTTCCGCTACTTTTTCGTCATTGCGAGCGTAGCGAAGCAATCTTCCTAAGATCGCCACAGGGCCATTGGCCCTTCGCGATGACGATTTTATATCGGAATCTGAGTTGTTACCATCTTCTTATTAAAACTGCGAGGACAAGTGGTTGAACCCCTTACAGTGTCCCTAAGTCTACTTTGATTCCCGGGCCCATGGTCGCGTTGAGAGTGAGTTTGGCGATTTTGCCTGCGCTAATTGCTTTGACAAAAGCCGCCAGATTTTCGGAAATTTGACCCTCAGTAAATGAAACTTTACCGATCACTTGGTGAATGACGGGATGGTCTGGTTCGGTTTTCCAAGCTAGTTCGCCGCCAGCGAGTTCTTTTACCCGTTTTTCCGGATCAGTCGAAATGGTGCCGGTTTTGGGATTGGGCATGAGGCCTTTGGGGCCCAAAATTCGCGCGACTTTGGCGAGTTTGGGCATGAGTGACGGATGTGACACCAGTACGTCAAAATCAATTTTACCAGTGGCAATTTTGGCAATAAGGGCTTCATCGGCGATAACTATCACGCGTTTTTTGCCAGTGCCGTGGGGGAGATGGACAGTGCCGTTAAGCGAGGGTTTTTCTCCGGGCAAAGTAGCCGGATTTAGATTTACATGCATTTCGAGAGTACCATCAAATTTAGTGGTTGATGTCTTTTTCATCAGTTTGACCGCTTCTTTGATAGGGTATGATTTGGTTTTGTCAACGATTTGGGTGAGTTTTTGATAACGCTGCGAACGCACCCGCAAAGCTTTCTTTTTGGGCTGTTTGGCTTCTTTTTGGAGCTGGGCCGGAGTTTCCTCAAGCAGTTTGGCAATTTCGGGCTTGATTTCCGAGCCTTCCATGACCTTGATTTGCTGACCACCTTTTAAGCCCACGCCCTCAATATGCGTCTTTTCTTTAAGCGCTTTTTTGCCTTCACGGCGGGCTTTGGCTTTTTCTTTCTGTTTTTGCTCGGCTTGTTCATCTCCGAGTGTAGCGACTCTGATTTTGCCCATATTAGTTCGCAGTTGGCAGTTCACAGTTTGCAGTTGTCTACTGCTTACTGCATACTGCCCGTTGCCTACTATTCAACTTGTATCCCCATACTTCTGGCTGTTCCGGCAACGATCTTTTTAGCTTGTTCGATGTCATCAGTATTTAGATCAGCCAGTTTCTCTTTGGCGATTGTTTCAACTTGGACTTTGGTCAGTTTTCCGGCAGAAGCCCGACTAGGTGTGCCGGAGCCTTTGTCGATACTCAAAGCTTTTTTGATGAGAGCTGCCACCGGCGGCAGTTTGGTGATGAAGCTAAAGGTCCGGTCTTCAAAAATCGTGATCACGGCCGGGATGATTTGGCCTTTGAGTTTTGACGTCCGGTCATTGTAGGCCTTGATAAACTCCATGATCGCAATTCCGTGTTGGCCTAAAGCTGGTCCAACAGGCGGCGCCGGAGTAGCCACAGCTGCGGGAAGATTGAGTTTGACGATGGTTTTGACTTTTTTGGTAGCCATATAGTTTGTATTGTTGTATTGCTAAATTGTTATATTGTTAAGTGATTTGAGTTGTCTTTTGAACAATGAAACAATCTGACCATATAACAATTGCTTTAATGATAGGGAAGAGGTTGTTCGAAGGTAGAATTGAATAATTGATTCCGCTTCGAAACCTGGTTTCCCGGTCTCTCCCTCAAGTTAGTTTCGGCCAAAGGCCGATCAGCCTCTGGCTGATGCCACACTAAACTTAGTTGAGGTAAAAGTATTATAGCAGAGGATGGGAAAGGAGTAAATAAGGGAGATCAGGAGCGTAAAACCTTATTGCAAGGGCGGTGGGTTAGCCAAATTATCTGAATTACTCCAAAAGAAAAACAGTACATTCTTTACATCTTTCGGATCACCCCTGATTTCTACACGGATGCCACTGCGTTTGCCCATGTCTCTGGACCAAGGTCTTCCCGGATCCAAAAGAAGAGATTTCATATGCCTACTACCGTTGGGTAGTTTGTTGCCTAAGATCGAGTAATGGCCCGGTGATAACTCTACGGGAGCTGTTTCACCTATCCAGTAAATATCCCTGGCATTAGGTGGTATCGGTGCCAGAAGCGAATCAATGTATCTACGAAAATCAGCCAGTGGCATCTCGCCTTCCAGAGATACTTCGGGATGTAGAGGATCAGGCGGCAACCAAAAACGCTCGGGATTCAGAGTTACAGCTATACCTGGACATGTTCCTGTTCGCGGGTCATCAGGGAGATATCGCCAATCCCGGCCCTCTTGGCCATCAATACGAATGTCTCCGGCGCCAATTGCTTGGCGTAGGGCGTCTCCGACAAGAGGAGTGGCGGCAATCGGGCTATACAGACGAAACAGTCGAGTCGGTTTTTCAACAACAATTAGCCGTTGGGTATTATTTCTGACGCTTACCGGTATAGATACTGATTGACCACTTCTTAGCTTTTCCCAATCACCCGGTTCAAAAGTGTCAATCAGGTGGCCGTTATTTCGAAATAAAAATTCTGTGACTACCGCACCCGTCATCGCAGCCCGGCTGCGCGTGCTGATATCAAGTAGGCTCAATATTTCCGGACCAAGCTTGTAGGCAGCTTGTGGTAGGCAATCCGGTTTAAGTATTGCTGTCGCACGGTTCTTTCCTGGTATTAAAACTTGACCAAGAACTTCCACGTCAGCCCCAATGGCAAATTGTCCGGCTAATAGAAACTTGAGTTTTTCATGAAGTCTGGTTTTTTGGTCAAGACTAGGAGCGTGGTCTTTATGCGGCATATAAAAAAGCTATATTAGTCAATTGGGTAGGGGAAAGTCAATCACAGGATACGGTCATGATTTGGCTGGTTGAATAGAGACACCACTTAAGACATTTTGGGCGTTGGCGACAGCAAAAGGAAGTACCCATACGGTACCGGTATCAGTGACACCGCCCAGTTTTCGATCTTCATTATTAGGTAAAATAACTGTCATACTGGGGACTCGGGCTTGTTTGAGAAAGCCAATACAAGTGTGAGCAACGCTGGGAGAATAAGAAGGTAGGGATAGAAGGGTATGTGCGGCCCAAGCTGCAGCCACTTCTGTTTGTAGTTCAAGCGCTTGAGGTAGGGCCTCTGCCAAGGAATCAAATGCAAAAATAGTTCGTTTAAGAGTGATTTGGTTTTGGTTGCCTACTTTTTGGTGAAAAATAATTCTCCTGCCGAAACTCTCTAAAAAACCTAACCTTGACCAGTAGTCGATACTGTTTTCACCTGCAAGGTTCAGAAAAAAACGCAACCTGTCTCTTTCCTCTTGGTCAGTACTTTCCCAGTCAAGCGGACGATGTTCAGTTTCCGACAGGTCAATACGACCTGCGACATGTATATGATAGCGATATTGTGACATTGCTGCCCGTTTATACATCACTTCAGGATAAAAAGGTTCGTCTCCTCGGGCAAACCCCATAAAAAAGTAACAGAGATTTTTAGGATCTCCAGCCTGAACTTTTGCCAGAAATTCTTCTACTCCAAACAGAAACCATTTATCTTTGGCTACTGTTTGCCATGAGGTTGCGCCTTGCCAGGGAAGGACGCCATTTGAGCTCATTCTATCTACTACCCAATATGTATTATGAAGTTTTGGTGAATGGGCAGCAGTGGGTTTGAGATATAAAAGGCGGTGGTCTCCAAGCGCAAAAACCTCTCGGCCATTGAGGTTAAGTGCTATATTAATTCCGCTATCCGGGTCGTTAAGAGACGCTTGATGCACATCTCCATTTCGCGGAGGCGCATTAACTACCGGTATTTCTGGATACGGCATAATGAAAACTTCAGTGTATTAAATAAAGTCGTAAATTAAACCAAATTCCTGTGAAGGGAATAGAAGATTTATCTAGTTATGGGATGCACAAGTTCTATAGGTGGGGATTTGAGTTCTTCCGGATTTACTTGTATTCTAAAATTCACTTCTTCTCTGTTGCCAGTTGTTTTTATAAAGCGGATCACCACAGCGCCTCCGGCATATTCTTGAGTATCGGTAACCAGGCCGTTACTTGCGCCGCCGATATGCCAGTCTATCACCAAAGGGGTATACCCCTCTTACTCCAGTTTGCAACTTCGTAATTTGACTTTAGTCTGTTAAGTATGGTCTCATAGTATTAATGCCCAGCATCTTAACAGACGAACA
>LCEX01000034.1 GCA_000995415.1 Candidatus Gottesmanbacteria bacterium GW2011_GWC1_43_10 | reverse complement strand
AGTTAGTATGACGGTTCGCGTTTTCTTTGAAAACCCTTACTTCATTCCTTCAATTAGGTAGACCTATTCATTCACTTCACTTTTTGATTAGGTAAGACTCGCAGTTGTTTTTGTGATCAATTTATGGTATGATAGCAACCTATTCTTGACATAGACACGATTTAAGTTAGACCCCCTATTTAGGGGGTTTTTAAATGGTCTCTATGTTTAGAAAAACTCTGATATCTTTTTTTAGACCTCACCGTGGCCGCCACTGGCTAAGTTTTGCCGCCAGTAAGATTTTTGAACATCCAAGTATCAAACACTTATTCGGACTCAACCTCTTGGCAGCGGTGATTTTTACTGGCGTGATCACCCCCGAAGCCAACAACTTGATGACCCAAAACCTGCTTGAAAGCAAAAGCGGTCAAACTCCAATCGTTGCCGATCCTAATACCAAAACCACTTTTGAAATTCCTTTAGTCAATTTTCGGATTTCCCAGTTTTATTCTTTTTGGCATCCGGCTTTGGATATGGTCGCAGAAAAAGGCACGCCGATTTATGCGATTGAGGACGGGATCGTCACTGAAGCCGCTGCTTTTTTCTTCGGTTATGGCAAGCATGTAGTGATCGCCCATCCCCATGGGATCAAGTCTCTTTATGCCCATATGTCGGAAATTGACACCGAAGTTGGTCGACGCGTGACTCGGGGACAACTGATTGGCAAAGTAGGAGCCACCGGTTGGGCTACCGGCAACCATTTGCATTTTGAAATTTCCCAAAATGATGCGTTGCTAAACCCGCTGGATGTACTGCCGATCGATCCTAACACTGTCCCCATTGACGGCAGCTTACTGACTAAAAAAATAACGACTACTTCCTCAAATTGATGACCGTTATTGGTTAAGCAAAGTTTTGTTAAACCCAACTTCTGATGCAATAATAGATTTGTTCTCTGGAGGGAAAGCTTGCAAAAGCTGTCGAATAGTTTTTTTGAATACGGGATGCATCATGTCAGAAGCCAACTCGTTTAAGGGGACTAAAACGAAATCTCGTTGGTGGAGCCGGGGATGGGGAATTTCTAAATCACTTTGTTTTATAATGCGATCATTATAAAACAAAATATCAATATCAATTTCTCGAGGTCCCCAGCGAAATCGATAAATTCGGCCTATTTCTTTTTCGATCGCTTTTGCAAATACCAATAATTCTTGTGGAGCCAGATCTGTTTTCCCTGATACCACTGTATTAATAAAGTTGTCTTGATCCGTATACCCAACGGCTTTTGATTCGTATAGTGATGCTTGTTTCAAATGAGTGATTTTTTGTGACAGAAGTTCTATAGCTTTTTGAATATGCTTTTTTTTGTCACCCACATTTGCTCCAAGCCCAAGGTAGATAGTATTCATATTAAACTTTCTAAAATGGTTACAAATCGCTTCGTTTCAAAAACATCATGGGTCCGAATAATTGTTGCTCCATTTCTGATAGCTACTGCCGTTTCAGCAAGTGCTGCTTCAATCCGTTCTTCTGGAACAGGAATTTTAGATAAGTTTAGTTTCTGTTGGAGTAATTTTCCCAAATGACTTTTTCGAGAAACGCCAACCATGATAGGTAACCCAATTTTTTTAAATTCTTTTAAGCGTTTGACGATTTTTACGTTTTGTTCAACTGTTTTTCCAAACCCAATACCTGGATCAATGATAAATTGTTTTTTAGCAATTCCTTTTTGCAAACCTAGTTCAATCTGAGCGCGGAAAAATTGGGTAATATCTCCTATCACATCTTGGTATTTTATTTCACCTACTTGCATAGTCCGGGGTTGACCTTTGATATGATAAATCACGATCGAACATTTGTGTTTGGCAATAACTGTAGCGAGTGTTGGATCAAATGTAAAACCTCCTAGGCTATTTACTGTAGTAGCACCATGTTCAAGCGCTGCTTCGGCAACAGAAGCCTTGTAAGTATCTATGGAAACAGGAAACCTTTCACCTAATTCTTTTCGTACAATTTCAATTACTGGCAGCACCCGGCGTAATTCTTCTTCTACGGAAACTCCTTGGGATCCAGGGCGGGTTGACTCGCCACCTATGTCAATACTATCTGCCCCCTGTGCAATCATTTCCTTAACCCGTTGCGCTGCTTTGTCAATATTATTATAAAAATGACCACCGTCTGAAAAAGAATCTGGGGTCACATTAAGGATTCCCACAATAGAAATAGCAGTTGTAGCCATCGTCGTATTATAGCAATAAAGCGAAAATCAACAAAAAAAACACCTGCAAGTAAGTGGCGTTTTTTGTCTACGCCAAATCCACTGCTAGCGCCAGATGATCTGAAACTATCTGCGGCAGGACGCGGAAATCTTTTACAACTATATCTTTTGAGGTCAAAACATAGTCGGCGTATTTCTCTGTTTTTCCATAATAATGGCTGCGCGTGCTAGCTATTCCATATTCAGTCACCAGGTTTCGTAAACCGGCTGTTTCCAATAAATGCATACTCTGGGTATTTGGCAATAAGTTATAGTCTCCGGCAAGAATAACCTTTCCCTTCAATGTATTTAAGAACTTAATAATGTTCTGTGATTGCTGGAGGCGATCCGGGGTATCATTTTTGTCGCCGCCGATCCAGAGTCCGTGAAAGTTAATCACAGTGTGTAATTTGCTCTGGTGTTGAAACTGAATGAATTGGAGATGTTTACCTAAAGTTTTTCCATCATCCCCGACGCGCGCATTTTTCCACCTGAACACATAGGTCTCTCCAACTTTTACCACCGGAATCGTTTTGCGGATAAATATAGCTAAACCAAATTCATCAGTTTGGGGAGTGGTGAAGTATCTGGTGTGTCCGGGTAAAACAGCCGCGATTTGAGAAAAAATATTCATGTCGGCATCATCGTAAAGATGATAGGAAGATTTTCCGTGATGAAACACTTCTTGCAGACAAAAAATATCCACCTCTTGTGAATACTTTTTGAAGAATCCTAACAGCGGGCTTTTTAATTTTCCACCCCAAATATTTAAAGTAACGAGTTCCATCATGTACTATTTTATTAATCAGACATTATTTACTTTAGCCAAAATTGTACAAATAAAAAAAGCTAACTTCTCTGTATCGCCATAAAGTTAAGTATGAGACGCGAATAAACGGTCATTACTAAAAGTCCACCTGATATATCTTCAATCCAGGAATTATTACAATATGTTTTTCCCCTCCATAAGAAAAATTACGTTATTGTTTTCTTACTGAAGACAGTTATTCCCCCATTGCTTCCGGGAAAGTTGAAGCATTTTTCGAAGTCCCCAGTGGTAATTTTTCTAGATTTAATTGGCGGCAATCCGGGATCGTGAAGAATGAGATGAGTTCCATCAAAATCATACAGAAGTATGTAATGCAAATTAAATCCAGGCGTATAATTTAAAATATCTGAATTTACTTCGACGCCAACTAGATGTTCTTGTTTTAGAAATGCAATAATTTCCTCCGTTGTGGCTTTCCTCGTTTCATTCTTAACAAATTTGAGATATTCCGGAATATACGGAATAACTGAAATAAAGTTACTTTTTTTAATATAATAGTTGGCTGTATCTGTTCCAACGACTTGTTTCAAATATGAAATCCCTTCACCGTATAAGCGTTTATAATCAATTGGTTCAAAATGAATTATTTTGATGCCTTTTTTGACAAATTCAGTCAACCCCACAAATGTCCAGGTACCTTTACCAGGAATTGCGTGAGTTAATCTATCAATTTCCTCCCACGTCAAATCAGTTCCCAAAAAATGTTGGTGCACCATCCGAAACACTGCATTTACGCAGTGCAAGTCATCCGAAGAATTTGCAACGAATGGCGGCACTTTCTTCATCAATTTATGCTTTCACCCTACTCTTTAACAATTTGTAGAAACTCTGAGGCAGTGAGAATTTTGATATTTTTATAGCTCACCAAATCAAGAAGATCACGATCACCAGTTATAATATAGGTACAATTACCTTCAATCGCTGCTTCTAATACCTTGTTATCAGTATCATCTCGTACTACTTTAAGTGTTGATCTAGGAGTAGTGATAATAAAATTTTGTTTTATCTGGATTTCAACTAAATCCAAATCGCCAGTAGATAAAGGAAACTTCTTTGAAAGCGCTTCAAGAAGTTCTGCCAAAAGAATGTATGAAGTAACAGCTTGGATTTTTTTCTCTACTACTAAATTTAAAATGTATTGAGGTTTGCCTCCGTAGACGATTGCCGATACCAAAATATTAGTATCGAGGACAACGCACTTCATTTGCCTCCGTGACGAAAATCATAAACGATACGATTTACATCCTCTTCACTTCTAATCCCCATTTTGCGTCCGGCCTTTTTTCCAGCCGCAAATATTTTGTTCCAACTTTCTATATCTTGAATGTATTGCTGCAAAGCAGTACGGATCACAGCACTGCGACTACTAAATCCTTTTTTGGCAATCTGGTCAGTTTTTTTGACTAATTGTTTCGGGAGAACAATATTAAACGCTTGTGTATCCATATACAATTATTGTATATGTTTTGTATGTATCTGTCAAGATGCCAAAACCCCGTCTTGCGACGGGGTTTTGTTTTATACTACTTGTTCTACTTAATCTACTTGGTCTACTTTTTAGTAGTCCATTCCGCCCATGCCTCCCATACCACCTGGCATGCCTCCGGCTGGAGCTTCCTTTTTCTCTGGGATATCGGTGATCAGACACTCGGTCGTCAACACCATCATTCCAATAGAAGCTGCGTTCTGAACAGCAGAACGTGTGACTTTGGCTGGATCTAAGATCCCGGCTTCAAGCATTGACCTAAATTGCATGGTCATTGCGTCAAAACCATAGTCGACGGCCTTACTTTCCTCTACCGTCTTCATTACCCAACCGTCATCTGCCCCGGCATTTTTGGCAATCCAACGGACTGGTTCTGCCAAAGATTGATAGAGGATATCGACACCAATTTTTTCATCCGTCAGCGTCAGGTTCTCTCTTAATTTAAGGAGAGCTTTGCGCGCTTTAAGTAGGGTGACTCCACCACCGGGGACAATCCCTTCTTCCAAAGCTGCTTTGGTGGCTGCCACGGCATCATTGACACGTTCTTTTTTGTCTTTGAGTTCGACTTCAGTTGCGGCTCCGACGTTGATCACAGCTACACCTCCAGCGAGTTTTGCAAGTCGCTCTTGGAGTTTTTCCTTATCAAAGTCGCTCGTGGTTTCTTCGATCGCGCGCCTGATTTGCGAGATCCGCGCTTTCAAAGCTGCCGGTTGACCTTTGCCGCCTATGATTCGGCAGTTTTCTTTGTCTGCCCAGACTTTGTCAGCCCGACCGCAGTCTTCCACTTTGACGCTATCAAATTTGCGGCCTGTGTCTTCAGAGATCACAGTCCCACCGGTCAAAACCGCGATATCCTCAAGCATTTCTTTGCGGCGATCGCCAAATCCGGGAGCTTTCACTGCCAGCACATTGAAAGTGCCGCGCAGCTTGTTGACTACCAGCGTAGCCAAAGCCTCACCATCAATCTCATCTGCAATCACCACCAGGTTTTTGGAGACTTTGACAAAATTTTCCAGGAATGGCAATAGATCTTGGATCGAAGAAATCTTTTTATCCGTGATCAGTAAATATGGATCGTCAATTTCTGCTTCCATTTTGTCGGCATTGGTCACAAAATAGGCCGAGGCATAACCTTTGTCGAACTCCATCCCTTCTTTGTATTCGATCTCCATGGCTAGACCTTTGCCTTCTTCGACTGTGACTACCCCATCCTTGCCGACTTTTTGTAGAGCTTCAGCAATCAGAGCGCCAATTTTTTCATCTTGGGCGCTGATGGTAGCGACTTTGGCTACATCCGTATCTTTGACGGTTTTGGCCATCTTTTTGACTTCGCTTACTACCACCTCCACACCCTTTTCCATACCCTGTTTAAGGATCATCGGGTTAGCTCCGGCTGTGACATTTTTAAACCCGGAGTTAATGATAGCTTGAGCAAGTAGAGTCGCAGTGGTGGTTCCATCCCCTGCCACATCATTGGTTTTGCTTGCCGCCTCTTTGATAAGTTGGGCGCCCATGTTTTCAAAAGCATCCTCCAAATCGACTTCTTTGGCTACAGTTACTCCATCATGCACCACATTGGGGGCACCCCATTTTTTATCCAAAGCTACGTTGCGACCCTTAGGTCCCAATGTCGTCACTACGGCTTTAGCTAAAATATTTACCCCACGCACTAGCGCCTGACGGGCATCTTCGGCAAATTTGAGTTGTTTAGCCATAAAACTTTACCTCCTCGTTAATACTTTTTTAATAATTTTTTACAGTTTGCTTTGACTTTGGGCACATTGTTTTATTGTTGAATTATTGTATTGTTAATAGTTTAGCAATAGAACAATAAAGCAATGTAGCAATTATTCCACTATCGCCAATATATCTTTCTGCTCCACCAGTAACCACTCTTCGGTCCCCATTTTGACTTCGTTGCCACCCCATTTTTTGTACATGACTTTTTGTCCAACTTTAACCTGCATTTTGACCGGATTGCCTTTGTCATCTGTCCCACCGGGACCAACAGCCATGACTTGACCAATTTGGGGTTTTTCCTTTGCGGATTCCGGTAAAACTATCCCGGATGGAGTTTTGCTTTCTGCCTCAAGCGGCTTAATCAAAACATTATCAAGAAGCGGAGTAATTTTATAATTGTTTGTTTTTACCATAAACCTAACCTCCTTAAATTTTATACTTTTTGTTGCAATCAACTAAATGAAAATTGAAGAATCCCGATCCCAGGCATCGGGATTGGCAGTCTGATCTTGTGTTTGCTATTTTATGGACTAACGTGCGTTTTGTCAAGACCCTGTAATCTATTTTGATAATTAGCTAGTACCCAAGTTCTGGCATCTACGGGATGAAAACGTAAAACTTTGGCACTAATGGCTTCTTGAGTGCGGCGTTTGGCCATGTACCAAAGTTGGGTCTTTCGAGCTATTTGCTCAAGCCAAGACCATTTTCGGTAAACCTGGGACCAGTTTTTGCGAGTCCTCTTCGGCCAAACAACTGCCTGAGGCAACCATTTACGCGCCCAGCGGTTGGCCCATAAAAACTGGGTGTAAATCTGGTGCTTATTAACGAGCGGAATTAGCTGAACTACCTCATGGGCACTATACAAGTCTTGTTCTTTTTTGGCGATCCGTAAATTACTTGCGTCCATAAACATATTCAGACAAATTTGATCTTGACAGTTTTTTGTCCCCGGTCTGCGACGCCACCCTAACGTATCTAAAATCAGGGCACTCCAACCTCTTGTGAACCACAAAGTTCCTGGAGCGGTGATCACTAAAAAATCTATGTCATCAACTGCTGGAGCGTTATGCATAGCGAGCGCTCCGGAAATTCCTACACCCCAAACGCTAGGAATCCAGCTTAATATTTTGGCTGCCTGCCGGGCGCGGCGCATTTTTTGGGGAAAGGTTTTTTCGTTTTGGCATCGGGCAGAGATAATTTTTCGGCGTCTAGGCAAAATGTGGTATTTACCTTGCGCATCGAGATCATGTGTTTGGATTAACCCAACTAAGGCTTGATGAAAAACTGCCAATTTGGGAGTGCATCCGATGAGAAATCGCCAGATTTCAGCTTGAGTCAGAGGAAAATCAAATATATCAGCGTAAGCTACTGTCTCTAAGATTGCCTGCCGTAATCGTTTCATGCCTTATTTACCCGAGGCAGTTCCACCAAAACTATTCAAAACTTGAGTAAACCCGGAAGCTGCAGTTTCCAATGCGGCTTGATTGGCCACCCCTTTATCGAGACTATTGACCGCATCTTCCAAGTATTTGATCATCCGATCATTTAGGCCGTTGTCGTAAGTGCGACTAGCCAAAAAGAAAGATTTAGCTGTTGGCGCCTGACGGATATAAGCGCCCGCGTAAGGATCATTAATCAGGGTTTGGGCCAAATCGACCCGCGCATACGGCTCGCCAAACGGCCGTTCTTTGGCTTTGGTAGTTTCGGTGTAAATCGTCGTCAGCGTTTGTTTACTAGTCAGATATTTCAAAAATTCCCAGGCTTCATCTTGGTATTTGCTTTTGGCTGAGACGCCTTCTACCCAATAAGCCGCCCAAGTGATGTTGGTTCCCGGCAACTGCGGAATTGGGACAATTTGAAATTTGAGGTTGGGATTTAACTGCTTGATCGTAAGCGCCTGCCAAGACGGAGCGAATATAAACGCCACCCGGCCATTGGCAAAGGCCAAAATCGAATTATCCAACGTATTATTCCATACCTCATTTGGCTTTTCGGCAAACAAGCGGTAAAAAGCCAAAGCATCAACAGCTTCTTTGGTAATGGGATTTTTGAGATCAGCGCCATTTTGCAAAAGCATCACACCCAAAATATCACTAAAATGTTCGATGTTGTTGGCTGTCCCTAGAGCTGCACCAGCGGTGATGATCTGACCGGTGTTATCTTTAACAGTCAGGGCAAGGGCAGCTTTGCGCAAATCATCCCATGAAGTCGGTGGCGTGATGCTTGCCGCCTTTAGCAAATCTTCGTTATAGTATAAACCAAGTCCGTCAAACATCATGGGTGCGCCATATACTTTACCGCCAATCACCAAATCATCCTTGACCACTGGATAAAATGTTTGTTCTATTTCACTAGCCTGATAACCGGTTTTTCCGGCTGGGGCCAAATCATCTTTTAACATCGGCACCCAAGTATTGTGAAACCGGAAAATATCCGGCCCCTCCCCTCGGGTGATAGCTGCCTGCAATCGTTCGCGGTACTGTTTGGGGCTTTGCTTGGTGTACACAATCTCGACCTGGGGATGCGTTTTTTTATATTCGTCAATTGCCGGTTTCAAAAACGCTTCCTCTTCCCATAAGCCCCAGTAAGTCAACGTCACCGGTTTGCTTCCGGTCAGGAACTGACCTACCACTTTAAACGCCACAAAACCTAAAACTACCAACACCACTAAAAACACGAGTGTCAGAAGCCAACGTCGCGGCCCACTTTTTTTGGGTGGGGGCGGTGGTTTTTCATCCAGATTAAACGCTGTTTTCGGAGCCTTTGGTGACGGTTCCGGAGCTAGTGGCGAAACTACCGGAGTCGGCGGTACTGTTTCAACTGGAGCTGCTGTCTGACCAAATGGCTCCGCCACCGTGGACATGAGTGGTGGTGAAGTAGGAGCCGGATTAGGTTCTGGTGGTGGAACTACCGTAGATGGAGGTGGATTTAGCTTGGACTCGCCTTGCGTCGCCGTCGAAGTGAACGGAGGTGGTGGAGGTGCAGACGTAACTCCAATTGGCTTTGGCTGATTATTAGAAGTATCCCCACCGCCTGATACTGGCGGCTCATTACCACCAGTTGTTTGGTTGGGATAAATTCCAGTGAAAGCTGGAAAATCATCAGTTTGGGTTTTTGGCAGATTATCCACTTTATGCTATGATACCTTGCGTAAACGACCTTGGCAAGAGTTTATACTTACTTTTACTCTTCTCCACAGGAATTCCACTATAATATTATTTATAATAGTAACACAAATCTCAAATGCCAAAAATTAAACCAGTAAAAGTTCCTAATAAATCCTGGCACAAATTTCTCTATTTTGTTTTTGGGGTCGGGTTGGGACTTGTCTTATTGATAACAAGTGCATTTTTCATGTTCGAAAAAAAGTACGCAGAACGAGTTTATCCTGGAATCACTATCGGTCGTTTTGATTTTAGCGGCCAAACCAGTACTCAAATCACTAATTTCTGGCTTAATAAAAATTTGCCATTTAACGAGATCACTTTGACTCTTGCTTTTGAAAATCAAATAGCTACCGTTTCCGGAAGCGAACTTGAAGCTGGGTTTGATGCTACTCTCTCGGCCACCCAGGCTTTGGATTTAGGCCGTTCCGGTCATTTATTAAGCGATCTATACCTCAAGTATACCGCTCTGCGTGAAGGCATCAATTTGCCACCTTTATTTAGATGGAAAGAAGAAATTCTCAATAAAACCCTGGATCAACTCGCTCAAAGAATAAATATTGCTCCGGAAAACGCGCTGTTTGAATTTCGCTCTGGACGGGTGACAGCATTTAAGCCTGCCAAATCGGGACGCGTCCTGGAAACCCAACAGGTCAAAGATTGGTTAACCCAACAACTCACAGTTTTGGCTAATCAAACCAATCCGGAAACCAATTTGCAACTTACCCTGCCGGTAAAAACTTTAGCTCCAACTATCGACACGGCTCAGGCCAATGATTTGGGCATAACCGAATTGATCGGCCAGGGTGAATCATTTTTCAAAGGCTCGATTCCGGGCAGAATCCACAATGTAGCTCTGGCTGCTTCCCGAATCAATGGCGTGCTTATCCCGCCCGCAACTACTTTTTCTTTTAATGATACTGTAGGTGATATTTCCGCTGCTACCGGCTATAAACAAGCTTATGTGATCAAAAACGGCCGGACAGTGCTCGATGACGGCGGCGGAGTCTGCCAAGTGTCCACGACTCTTTTCCGGGCGGCTTTAAATGCTGGTTTATCGATTGTGGAACGCCATGCTCATTCGTATCGGGTCGGTTACTACGAGCAGGGTGGGTGGAAACCAGGATTTGATGCGACAGTTTATGCTCCATCTTACGACCTAAAAATCAAAAACGATACCCCAACTTATATTTTAATCCAGGCTAAAACCGACTTGGCTAACTTTAAATTAACTTTTGAACTCTACGGCGTAAAAGACGGCCGCCAAGTAAATATCTCACCGGTTCGCCTCTGGGATCCAGTACCGCCGCCCCCGGATCTCAACCAGGATGACCCCACATTACCAAATGGAACCATCAAACAAGTAGATTGGGCTGCACCTGGCATCAAAGCCAGCTTTGATTACCGGGTCACTCGAGGCGAAACAGAACTGTTCAAAAAAACTTTTTATTCCAACTTTATTCCCTGGCAAGCAGTGTATCTCAAAGGGACAGGACCAACACAGTGAAAGCTCAAATTTCAAATGTCAAATCAAAACCAAAATCTAAATTATTTAAAATTTTCTCTATTTGAACTTGATTTGAACTTTGGATTTTGTCATTTAAAATTTTATTGCTATGGACAAAATAATCACCTTTAAGAAGTTGCCTGACTTAATCTCTAAACTCACCGATAATCGAATAGTTTTAGTGGGTGGTTGTTTCGACATTTTACATCTGGGACATGTCAGGTTTTTAAAAGCCGCCAAAAAATACGGCACGACAATTGTGGCTTTGGAAAGTGACGCGAATTTAACTAAACACAAGGGGCATATGCGACCAATTCACAAGCAATCTGAACGCGCTGAAGTTTTGGCTAGCTTGGAAACGGTGGATTATGTTTTGCTACTCCCCCACTTCACCGAAGACCAAAACTATTTTGAATTGGTGCAACAAATCAAACCCCAGCTAGTTGCGATCACAAAAGGTGATCCGTTATTGGAAATTAAACAAAAACAAGCAGACACAGTTGGCGCGAAAGTGGTGATTGTTCCCAAAATCTCCACCCCATCGACTACCCAACTCGCAAAACTTTTAAAAATTGAGTGACAGTCATTGCGAGGAATCCACCTTTGGCGGAAACGAAATCATCTCTTGCATACATAATTTTAGTACATTGCTCCCAACTCTCCTTTGTTTGTTTTGACATGTAAAACGACTTTTCCCGGTTTGACTTCCTTGACGGTTTCAGCTCCGGCTATTTCAGTGAAAACGCTGGTTTGGTCGGATTTGGTTTTATATACCCAACTAACTCAGGTTTGCAACTTTCAGGCGGGAACTAACTGAAAATTATCGGTTAACAGGAAAGACAATTCTTTCTGGTAAATATTGAGG
>LCEX01000033.1 GCA_000995415.1 Candidatus Gottesmanbacteria bacterium GW2011_GWC1_43_10 | reverse complement strand
CGTTCTTCTAAATCCATTCTATTTGATTTTAGAATAAGTTGCTATGAGTAGCAACTCTTGCACATAACACCCTACATAAAATAATTTCTTAATTAGTCTTGCTCTACAATTTCAATTTCTTCCCTTCGACAAAGCTCAGGGCAAGCACTTCGACGTTGCTCAGTACAGGCCGACGGGAGGCCGTCGAGTTTATCTATGGTGAGTAAATCGAACTATAAACTAACAGGCCTATTTGTTTTTCGTATTCGCATATTTTGGCTTGTTGCGGCAGGATAGTTGAGGACCGTCCCCTGGCCTACATTCTGACACCCTAAACGTCCAGAGTTTGTCAAGAGTTTGTAAAGAGTTTTGATTTTATACTTAACACTTTATCAAGATTGCATCTCTTCAAAAGGGTAAGTCATTTTCTTCCAAAATATCCTTAACATCTTCATATTCTAACTCTACATGTAATAAATTTTTTAATTTCTGAAGTTTTTCAGGATGAATAGATTTCTCCCTTCCTCTGATTACGTAATTTATAAACCTGCTAACATCTTCGTCCTGAATAATTGAGTTAATTTGATCGTTTTCTATCGCCGCTTCTGTGATTTCTTCCACTTCTTTATCTGTAAAATCTGTGTAAGAAGATAAACGTTCAATTGCTTTATGGGTGCTAGCAAATGACCCACTATTTACAAGTTTATTTATGGCTATCCTCTTTTCCAACTCAGTAGCAAGTTTTATGTTTGGAAAATGCTGTTTGAAGAAATCGGAAAGAGATCCGTAAAGAAAAACCTTGGACCTTTTTTTGTCTACCCACTCATCATATAGAAACTCAGACAATGATGTGCCATCAATTGCAGAAATGTAATCTTTATCCCGAGCTACTATGTGGAGTTCCTCACCGTCTGGAACTTTTTCAAGTAGAGATGTCCAATTGATAGCATCTCCGTAAGAACCTTTTTTTCCGGGCGGATTTCCTAAGTCAAATCTATCTTTTGCAGATTTTATGATGCTTGGAGATTGGGGAATTTTTGTGGCTGATTTGAATAGTTCACTTATTATTTGGTCGGCTTTTAATGTTTTCTCATTAACGTCTTTCTGTAATTTTTTCATTATCTTTGCTTTTGCATCTTGAAAAGCGGCGATTGAATCTTTCAAAGTTTTGTACTCTGGATAATCTTTGCACATTTGGGGGAAACTATCAGGGATTTTCTGCTCGCTTAAAGTTTTAATTGCATCAGCAATTTTGGATTCTCGATTTCTTTTAAATTCTAGGATAGTTTGTTCAGGTAAATACAGTGTTAGGGAAGGATCTCTCAAAGCCGCTAATAATTTTTTAAGTTCTTCAAGGTCGTCTATGCTGTAGTGATAAAAGGTTAGGTAAATGTTTGTGTCTATAAATATGTTCATAATGTTTTTCACCATTATTCTCCACAACTTCAATTTCTTCCGGGATGCTTGTCCTCCATAGTCTTGAACAACCTGTACTGGGCAAAGTTAAAGTGTAATATGTCAATTTTACTTCGTTTTATATATATCCCGATGTAAAAAATAAAATGAGTCTCTGGACAATTTTACAGCTTCAGGTATCTGTGCGGTGTCGGTTATCGAAGTTCTACTGTTACCGTTTGTCCAATGGCCTATTTTACTGCAATCTTCAAGCTGAAGATCTGATTTTATGTAATTAAAAGGAAATCTGTAAAATACCTTTAACCCTTGTTGTTGAGGTACAACCTCAACATAATTTCTACCGTGTTTTGACATGTAGGCAATGTAGAATTTTGTATATTTTACTTTTGTTTCTACGTCTAATTTATAAATTTGTTTTTCGAACTCTTCTAATAATGTTTTTGTTGCTGTCCAATTTGGTTTTATAAGATCTTCAACTGTATAAACTTTAACTTCTTTTGAAACACTTTGAATGATTTTATCATTCGACAATTTTCCAATAGATTCTGTTGTTTTGTATGGTTTTATCGGGTCGAATTCAATGAGGCCATTGTCATATAATCTTACCTCATATAGATATATTGGAAGATCTTTAAAATTGATTGCATTGTGCTGGTAATTTGTAAACTCTGGAGAAATAAAAATGATCCTTGATTGCTCCCAGTCGATATCTTTTTTAGCGAAGTTTTTATTTAATTTCTCGTTGAGCTCTAAAACAAAATCTGCTTTATGGTTGAGCATAGCCGACAAATAAGCAAAACCCTGATCGATAACGCTAAAACTTCTATCTTTTTTATATTCGATAATTACAAGGGATCTTTGTGCTTCGTCGAAGCCTAATGTATCTATATAAAAATCTTGCTCTTGTGCGCGGACTGAAAATTCTTGATTAAGAAATCCACTGACAAACTTTAGCCCAAATATTGTTTCTAGGTTTTCTTCGGCTAACTCTTGTATATCTTTTTCGAGATCAAATTTCTTTTTGTTTACTACCCGAACTTTATTATTTTTTACTTGAAATATTGCCATTCTATATGGCAGATTCTAGACTTTCGGGTTGAATGTGTCAATTTAATTGTATGCTAAGTTTTTAGCGTCGATGTAGTGCTCAAAGATAAAATTATATACTTCTAGCCCTTTTATATCGCAATCTTTTTCTGTATAGGTTGGTTCAGGTAATGAATCGTAAAGAATATCGGAAATTGTTGTTTTAACGCCCGCCCTTGTTTGTTCTTTTTCCCTCCAATCAAGTACAAGCTTTTCTTGCTTTAGTTTGGCTAAAAGCTCTTTTGCAGTTTTTCTCACTTTTTCTCTTTCATCAGGACTTAATTGTTCTTTCAAAAGAAGATCAAATATCGCAAGTTCTTCTTCTGTTAGGTTTTCTTTAACCGAACGCTGCTCCTCCTCTGACAACTCTTGAGCAAGCTTAACAAGATCATCAAAAAGCTGATCGATATCGTGTGCTCCAGTATTGTACAAATTTAACATTGCCAATAGTCTTTCCATAAATTTTGCCCGTATCTTATTTTTCCTCATCATTTCGACTATCTTTTTCTCCAAATCATCTCTCAGTGCTTCTACTTGAAGGTTTTTATTTTCGAGTTTGTAGAAAAAATCATGTAGTGCATCAAAATCCAAAGCGCTCAAATCTTTTACTCTTTTATAATGCGGAACAACATATTCTCCTGCTTTTATTGATTTATCCAGAAGCAGTTCCAAGTCTCTTTTTACTGGTGAAGTATCGATACTTTTAGCTCCCACATCTCTAATCCGTGAGGCAATTATTCGAATTGCAGTTACTTCTTCGTAATAATCTTCTGCAGATGGATCCGGCAAAACAGAATTGTAAGCAGAGTAGAGATCTGCTGACAAATTCAAAAATTCCTGTTTCTTTTTTTGATCTTCCAAAATTTTATTAGCATATCTATCGATAAGTAATAACTTTTGTTCATTTGGGGCTTTTAGCAAAACTTCAATCTCAATTTCTAGCCGCTTCAACATCTCTTTTGTCTGTTTTAATAGGTTTAATAAACTTTCCAAAAGCTCGTCTTTACTTTTAATAATCTCCTCATCGCCTGTTTTAGTCGCGGCATACAAAGCTAAGGCTTTTTCTACATTTTTAAACACCCCAATATAATCAACAATCGTCCCGTTCTTTTTCCCTTCCGACACTCGATTTGCTCTTGCAATAGCCTGCATAAGCGTGTGGTTTTTCAACGGTTTGTCTAGATAAAGTGTTGAAAGTGTTAGTACATCAAAACCTGTCAGCCACATCGCACAAACAAAGACGATTCTCAGATTGCTATTATCTTTTTTGAATTCTTCCTCAAGATTCTCTCTTAGAATTCTTTCCCGCAGTGGCCGCATATCGATTTCAAAAGGCTCCAGATCTGCAATTTCATTTTGCGATTGACTGACAACCACTGCCATATCCACCTTTTCAAGTTTTTCGATTTGTTCTCTGATTTTTTCCTGATCAATTTCGTTTTCTTCGCGCGAGAGGTCAAGCCGCAGCTTTGCTAAGTGTCTTTCCCACTCTGCTTTTACTTTTGCATACATCCGCACCGTAGTTTTTTTATCGATTAAGATAACCATCGCTTTTCCGTCGTAACCCCTGCCTACAAAATGCTGAACGATATCCCGAGCAATTGCGTTCAGTCTATCTTCCCTAGTAATCAAATGGTAAAAAGTTGAAAATTCCTGCTCGACTTTTTCTTCTTCTTCATCATTCATCTCGTAGTAATCCATTATCTTTCCGAGCTCTTCCTCAAGCTGCGGGTTAACATTTTCTAGTTTTGCGACCCGATTTTCGTAGTAGAGAGGTACTGTTGATCCGTCTTTTACTGATTGTCCAAAGTTGTAAACAGAAACGTAGTCCCCAAAAGTTTCCCTGGTTTTCTCTTCCCCTTGTTTCATAAGTGGGGTGCCTGTAAACCCAATAAACGAAGCGTTTGGCAAAGCTTTTCTCATGTTTTGGGCGAAGGTATCATATTGGCTTCGATGTGCCTCGTCTGTCATGACAATAATGTCATCCCGATCAGACACAGCACCATCAATAAATTGAAACTTTTGAATTGTAGTAAAAATTTGCCTGTGGTCTTCTCGTAGTAATTGTTTTAGATCGATAATCGATTCTGCTTGTACATGTTTTTCATAAACCGCGCCAACATTGGCAAAATTTCCATACGCTTGGCCGTCTAATTGTTCACGATCCGTAACAATTATGAATGTGAAATTGCCTCGAATTTTGCGAAATACTTTTTGGGAAAGATAAACCATCGCAAAAGATTTTCCAGAACCTTGCGTGTGCCAAAAAACTCCAAGTTTTCCATCGAGTTCTTTCCTTTTTAGTACTCTGTCAAATGACCGGTTGACTCCGTAATATTGAAAATATCTCGGGACTATTTTCTTTATTCCGTTATTTGTATCTTCAAAAAGAATAAAATTCTCAATAATGTCCAACAGTCTCCTTTTCTCGCAAATACCTTTGATCAAAGTAGCTAGGTCGTTTTTTGGGTTTTCATCTTCACCCTCAATTTTCTTCCACTCGGTAAAATATTCAAAAGGAGCTGTCAGAGATCCAAATTTATTTTCGATCCCGTTAGAGATAACAATCCCCATGTTGTACCAGAAAAGGTGAGGAATTGTGTCCTTGTAGTCTCGGAGATTGTCTTTGTAAGCATTTACTAAGTTTTTATGGGAGGCTTTGAGCTCTAAAAGAACCAGAGGGATACCATTTACAAACAAAACTATATCAGTTCGCCTAGTGTACATCTCGCCGACTACCCAAAATTGAGAAACACAAAGGAAGTGGTTATTTTCAGGATTTTCAAAATCAAAGAAGTTCACTTTTTCCGGCTCAGTTGATCCGTCTTCTTTTTTGACACTGACACTAAAGCCATCTTTGAGAAGTTTATAAACTTCTTGGTTTGTTTTAACTAAAGTAGTATTTGATCTATCGCGAGTAAGCTCGTTAATTGCTCGTTCCAATGATTCTTGAGGAAGAGTTGGGTTTAATTTTTCAAGAGCGGGTAATAAATATTTTTTAAGAACAACCTCGCCCCTATGTTCACGGCCAAGCTTTGCGTCTTCTTCATCTGTAAAAGCATTTATATGACAGTTTTCATTTCCCCAAGTTTCTTTGATTAGCTTAATAACGGTCTGTTCAATTAAATCATCTTCACTAAATTGATTCATGTTCATATATACTTTGTTTTGTTTTTCTCGCAGTGGTTTTTTACATATTCAAACCAAGAATCGTACCAGTACCATGTTTTTTCAATCTGAACACCGTATCCTTTAGCTGGATTTTTCCCATTTACTTTTTGCCATAATTTTGTGTGTTGATATTGTTTGAAATTTTTGTATCCAAGCTCTTGCATTTCTCTAACAATTTTACTGGGTAAATGCTTTGGTTTTTCTCGATCCTTAGTTGCCCAATACACCTTACTCAAACCTTGTGTCATTGGAGATTTGGGATCAACAAATTCAATTACTCTATCTGCTTGACCTTTCCTATTAACCGTTTTTGGTACAAACAGAACGCGGTAAGAAAATTTGCTATCATTAAATTCTTTTTCTGGCAAGTTTTCATCGAAATAGCCTATATATGCTGATATATTTTTGGGAAGATCAGCATAATCACGTAGCTGACTGACTTGTTTCTCATCTAAGGAAGAAAATTGAAGACTGAACGATAAATACTTTTCTATACCGAATTTGTCCCCAAAAAGTTTTTTAAGATACATGTTGAAATTAAGGCAACATGCTTGAAATCTTGCGCTTAGGAGATCATCAATCTTTGTCGTCATTTGATGTTCAATCTCATGCCGCAAACCAATCAAAAATCTTAAATTCCAGGAAGTTATTTTATCAATCGGGGATCTGTGTTCGTTGAGACATCTCTCTAACTCCCAATACTTGTAACCTCCGTGTTTAGTTTTATCGTATTTCTTCCTTCCATTTATAGGTTGAAAGTATCTGTAATCAATTTTCTCTTTACGAAAATATGCATGTAAAAGATAAGTCCATGAAATTATTGCAAGTACAATAAAAGACTCAGATTTAAAAACAATATTGGGATTGTTAAAAACTTGTACTGATGTAAGCATTGCCTCTCTTGCTTTTTGTAGTAGTTCCTCTTTAACTGAACCAATCCTTCTTTTTCTCTTATACATTCTTAATGGTTTTCCTTCCTGTCACAAGTTGAGGGATAAGTAAATCTCTAATTTCTTGAAGTTTAAAATTTCTTCTCCCTAACAAAGCTATTTCTGCAAACAATGGTTTTACAAAATTTTGAAATTCAATCTGAATATCCTTAGGAGGTGTAGTTCTTGTGATGGAGTTGATGTAATCGGTCCATTTGAAATTTGAGATTCCCGTTGAGCGGATTTCAAATGAATGAATCTCCCCATTTTTTTGCGCTTCTAAAAATGACAGGTAGAGAATTTCTGGAATTAATTTATCCTTTTTGGGGACTACTCTTTTGCAGAAACTTGCGCAAATAACTGATCCCCCAAATGAATCGAGAAACTCTTCGGTAATTAGCAAAGCCCGCCCCAAAGGCTGATTAGGACTCCCCCCAGATACCTCAAAAACTATATCCCCAACTTCTAATTTTCTAGACTTCAAGTTTGACTCTGGGTGAAACCGAAGTGGAATACTAGCTATATCCCCATTTTTAGCAGAGGGTATATCTGTCCCCCTAATAACATATGCTTGCGTAGTATATTTATCGCTTTGATTTTCAGACCCCCACCCACCTCCTACATGACTTTCAAGAAGATCCTTTATGTGCTCAGAATCCCAATTTTTATTGCTTGCATTTACAATTTTATTTAAATAAAGTCTCTGCACCATTTCCTCCAAAATCTTTATCCGCTTTTCATTGTTTTCGATTAAATTTGTATAGTTATTAATGATTGCAGCGATTTTTGATTGTTGATCAACTGGAATTTTTGGAATTTCAATCTTTTCTGTCCTCGTTATTGCCAGCTTTGGTTGCGAGCTACCCCCGGTTTTGGACTTTATTTTAAACTGTCCTTCTCTGCTCCTTAAAAAATAGACTAAATAGTCCTGGTCAATTAATTTTTTATCAAGATCTGTTATTTTCGCAGCGTTTTCTGTTAAGTTTGCGCCTGAAAGGTGGCGGGGAATTTTACCTACGAAACCAATTGTTCCTGCAATACTTATGTAAACGTCATCGTGCGTAACTGTGTATCTTTTTATTTGTTTGTATACTTCATCACTTATATATTTTATATCGCTCAGATCTAAGCCATCAGATCTCATATCTGATACTCGCAAATATGGATGATTTGTCTTTTCGTCTAAGACAAAGTTTCCCTTAGGAAGTCTTTTTCCGCCCTTAACTTTTGCAAACTCTCTTATCTGTAAGGTATTAGTAAACATTTTAGATAATTTTCTCCCAGTCTGTTTCAATTTTCTTTTCAAGATCATATGCTTCTTGGTCAATTTTATTCATATTATTTTTTCTTCGCCCTTGCTTCTCTAAACGCGTCGTCAAAGATTTCATAATAATCAGCATAAATGTATTTTTGCCCATAAACCGCATCCCCAAGGGGCTCTAGGATTTTCAAATTCTCAAGCCGTTTGATCACATTGTATGCACCCTGTGGACTAAAGCTCGTCCATTTCATTATTTCTGCAACCCCCACGATTGGCTGACCAAATAATTTGCGGATTATTTCCAATGTGGATTCAGCAGATTTTTTTCCGAGTTTTTGCATCTTGGCAAAATCTGAATCCCGCAACACGGTTATCTTCGCACAGGTCTCTATAGAAGAATTGGCAATTTCAGCTACTCCCTCCAAAAAAAACTCCAGCCAAGCATCAACCTGGGCATTTTCGTCATGATAATCTTGCAATTTTTGGTAATAGAGTTTTTGGTACCTTTTAAAGTAGCTAGACAAGTACAAAACCGGCAATTCTAAAAGTCCGGCATGGTGAATATACATTGCGATCAACATTCGTCCCGTTCGGCCGTTGCCGTCAGTAAACGGATGAATGGTTTCAAATTGTGCGTGAATTAGCCCTGTTTTTACCAAAGAAGGGTATTCATCTGTTGTATGGACAAATTTTTCCAGATTATCTAATGATTTCTGCATATCTAGTGGGGCAGGAGGAACAAAAGAAGCATCTGTTGGGGTTTTTCCACCAATCCAGTTTTGGGAACGTCGAAACTCCCCAGGATATGCGTGCTGTGTTGAACGCGCCTTAGTCATGAGTCGCAAATGAATTTCTCTTATTAACCGCAGAGAAATAGGTAAGGTTTTGGTTCTTTCAATACCGTAGTTTACCGCGTCGACATAGTGAACAATGTCATCAACATCGGGGTGGCGTTGAGATTTTTCTTCTGTTACTGGCGCCGCTACCGCGTCTTGAAAAGTTGCCTTTGTACCCTCGATCTGACTAGAGTAAGCAGCATCCTTTTTTATAAACATGAGCAGAAAAAAATTCTTATCCGGCAAAAGCCTAGTAATTCCATCTAGCTTACCGACCAATCGTATTGCTTCCTCGTGTTTTTTGTGCAATTTTGGGCTGATTACAAAACCACTCTTTGGTGGAAAATCAAAAGGTGTGAACGTTCTGTAACCTTCTTTTTGCTCAATATACCGGCCTATTTGTAATGTGTTGATATTGTTCATAGTAATGTCAACATTATATACAATTTTGTTGATATTGGCAAGGAGATGTCAACTTGATGTCTACATCAAAATTAGATTTCCTACTGTCACGTAATTTTCCCCCAGTCTTCTTCAATCTTCTTTTCTAATTCATGTGATTCTTGAGTAAGAGTTTTGAATTCTCCAGATAACTCTTTCATTCGTGCTTCAAATTCCACATCGTCCATTTCTTTTTCAACTATTTCTACATATCTCCCAGGATTGAGTGAATAATCGTTCTCTTTTATTTCATCAAGCGTAGCAACTTTGCAGCGGCCTTTTATATCTTTATACTTTTCATAGCCTTCCTCGTCTCTGTACTTTCTGACAATTCCAGCGATTTTTTGAATTTGTTCATCAGTCCAGCGGTTGTGGGCCCGATCCACAGGTGTAAAAATATCTTGAGCGTTTATAAATAGAACTTTATATTCTCTAGTCGTTCCTTTTTTACCTTTATCAAAAAACCAAAGCGTGGCAGAAAGCGTCACATTTAGAAACATGTTCGGTGGAGTTGAAATAATTACATCGACTAAACCCTCCCCGATAAGCTTTTTCCTAATTTCTTTTTCAGCATTTCCAGCATCTGTTGCAGAGTTTGCCATAACGAAACCGGCTCGTCCTTTGGAATTTAAAGCACTTGCGAAAATCTGCATCCAAAGATAATTTGCATTTGTAATGTTTCCTTTTTGAGTAACTGGAAGTCCGAGATAATACCTGGGATCACCACGCAAATGAGCGGGATCAATAATGACTTGACCATTTTTATCCACTCCTGCTACGTTAAAAGGAGGATTTGCTAAAACAAAGTCAAATTTGCCAACACTACTATGCACATCCTCGTAATATGAATTTGCTGGAAGAATCTTTCCCGATAGCCCATGAATTGCAAGATTCATTTTTGCAATTTTGATCGTTGCGTCTTTGCTCTCCTGACCATAAATTGCTACCTCATCCATAACTTGAGATTTATTTTTGAGGTGCTCTTCTACAAATTTTGCAGAGTGAACAAACATGCCCCCGCTTCCACTGGCGGGATCAAAAATTCTCCCATGATATGGTTCAATCACTTCTACAAGAAGTTTTACAATCGATTGAGCGGTGAAAAACTCCCCTCCATTTTTTCCTTCTGAAAGCGCAAAATTACCTAGGAAATACTCATAAATTTCCCCGAAGGTGTCGCCTTCGATATCGCCCGGGATTTGATTAAAGTTTTTAAGAAGAGAAATAAGAATTCTATTGTTTTCTCCGGCTGTTTGGGAAAGACTGGTATAGTTTTGGGGTAGTATGCCAGCAAGATCACGATTTTCTTCTTCAATCGCCTTCATAGCCTCATTTATTGCTTTTCCAATATTTTCATTTTCCGGAAGGCTAATTAGGTATGAAAAGGTTGCTTTTTCTGGAACGTAAAGAACTCCGCGAGCTTTATAGTCTTCGGGAGAAATTGGACGCCGCCTAGTTGATTGGGAAGAAGTCTTTTCTTTTTCCAACTTTTCTTTAGCCTTTTGAAATCTGACATCAGCAAATTTGAGAAAAATAAGCCCTAAAACAGGTGCAGAAATCTCATTTAAGTTTAATCTGCTATTGGCGCGCATCTGTTCCGCCGCCGCCCAAAGCTGATCCTGAAGTTGTTTGATGTTTGTAGTCATTATTTGATAATTCTTTCAATGTCTTCTTGTTTATATCTTCGATCACCGCGCTTACTGATTATTATTGCCTTTAATTTACCACTTCTATCCCATCTACGAAGGGTTTCTGGGTTGACGCTTAGTATTTCGGCTGCTTCTCGAATCTTTAGGAGTTTTTGTATTTTTTTGGCCATAGTTTGAATTAGACTAAATTATACAATAGTCTGTTATAATTATCGCACTAAAACCAGATTGAAATGTCGGATTACTACAAAGGCAAAAGAACCAGAAACTTGTATGACCCGGAAGGTGTAGAACCGTTTCGGCTGAGTCGTTCAAAAATTGATTTGTACCTCAACTGTCCTAGATGCTTTTATTTGGATCGCAGGCTCGGAGTTGCCCAACCGCCCGGGTATCCTTTTTCCTTAAATTCTGCCGTTGATAAACTTCTCAAAAAAGAATTCGATACTCACCGTGCAAAAGGGACAACTCATCCGCTTATGAAACATTACGGAATCGATGCAATACCACTTGCCCACGAAAAAATTGACGAGTGGCGCGATTCACTGCGTGGCGGCATAACTTTCAAGATGGACGGTTCAAATGTGACTGTCACAGGCGGCGTTGATGACGTTTGGGTAAAGCCGGACGGTGAATTTGCCATTGTCGACTACAAAGCTACCTCTAAAGAGGAAGAAGTAACCCTGGATGCAGACTGGCAGATTTGTTACAAACGCCAGATGGAAATTTATCAGTGGTTGTTTAGAAAAAACGGTCACAAGGTTTCAAATACCGGATACTTTGTCTACTGCAATGGCAACACGGACAAAGAAGCTTTTGATTCAAAACTGGAATTTGAAATAAAGATATTGCCTTATGAAGGTGACACTTCCTGGGTAGAAAAGACAATTCTGGACGCAATTGAATGTCTAAAGCGCGACAAACTACCGGAATCCGGAGATGATTGTGACTTTTGCAAATATAGACAAGCCGTTAAAGAATTTGAAAAATAAAATGATTACTTTTGTTGATGTATTGATATTATTTTTTACCAAAAAACTTATTGTATAGAACCTTTAACGTATCCGCGCTTTTTATTCCAGACTCTTTTGAAATAATTCCCTTTAAGAAAGTGCTATGTCTTAATTTTAGCTCTTCTGTACCTATTTGCCCAAGTTCTGCGGCAACCTCTTTTGATAATTTCTTGAATACCATGTCCATTTCCCCAATTTCGTCATTGACCCGGAAAGCCATCTCGTTTATCCCCAAAAGCCTCAGTCCTTCAAGTGACCTGAGCCGGGACAGGGCAACATACCCCATGCCGTAATCAAAAGCCTTGGACAAGTCCATCTCCGCAACGTCCAAGCTCATCCCCTGGCTTTTATGAACGGTG
>LCEX01000032.1 GCA_000995415.1 Candidatus Gottesmanbacteria bacterium GW2011_GWC1_43_10 | reverse complement strand
CCGATTTAAAAGCACTGGATGTTCCCGAGTGATTTCTTCCAAAATATCAAACACTTCCGGATCCCGTCGTTCCAACACATTTTTGGCGCTTTTGACGTTGGGCGCAATACCGCGGGCGATCAGCTCTCGAAGCACAAACGGCTTAAACATTTCCAGAGCCATTTCTTTGGGCAAACCGCATTGTGACAAAGACAACTCCGGACCGACTACGATCACTGACCGGCCCGAATAGTCTACCCGTTTACCCAATAGGTTTTGGCGGAAACGCCCTTGCTTCCCACGCAACATATCAGAAAGCGAACGTAAAGCTTGAGTCGTGACACGTGATGTCGGCCTTTGGGTCGTATCAATAAGCGAATCTACTGCTTCCTGAAGCATCCGTTTTTCATTACGCAAGATAATTTCCGGAGCCCCCAAATCGATCAAGTGCTTCAACCTGTTATTGCGATTAATCACCCTGCGATAAAGATCATTTAAATCACTGGTCGCAAATCTACCTCCGGTCAGTTGCACCATCGGTCGTAAATCTGGCGGAATCACCGGCAAGACTGTCAAGATCATCCATGAGGAATCAATCTGGGCATTTTTGAGGCTTTCAACGATCCGTAAACGCTTAGTAGCTTTAATATGGCGTTGACCCTTGGTTTTTTGCGCCTCTTCTCGCATCTCTGCCGCCAGTTTATCCAAGTCCAAAGTTTTGATGACATTCAAGATCGCTTCTGCTCCCATGCCCACAGTAAAAAACCCGGCGGCTTTATACTCATGCAGCTTGAGGTATTCGTCTTCGGTGAAGAACTAAATAAATTTCTGTTTCTCTTTGAGAGTAATTTCAGACGCGGCTAATTCACGGGCTTCCCCACTCGCAATTTTATCTTTTAAATCTTTTCTTTGGCCCTCAAAATCTTTGTGTAAAGATTTTTTGGATTCTTCGAGCGCTTTGAGAATCTCTTTTTTCTTGTCTTCAATTCGCCCATCAAGAGTCTTTAAGACTTCTTTGCGCTTAGTTTCATCCACAGCCAAAACCAAATATTGGGCAAAATAAATTATGCTCTCAAGAGCTCTTGGCGTCATATCCAAAAGAAGTGATAGTTTTGAAGGCGCCCCTTTGAAAAACCACACATGAGCCACTGGGGCTGCCAAAGTAATATGCCCCATGCGTTCGCGCCGCACTTTAGACTGGGTTACTTCAACTCCGCATTTGTCACAAATAATCCCCCGATACCTGATCCGTTTATATTTACCGCAGTAACATTCCCAATCTTTGGTCGGGCCAAAAATCCGTTCATCAAATAAACCGTCTTTTTCAGGCTTAAGCGTGCGGTAGTTGATAGTTTCCGGCTTAGTGACTTCGCCATATGACCAATCCTTAATCGTGGCTGGTGAAGCCAAAGTAATTTTCAGTCCGGAAAAGTCTACAATATTTGCTAGTGTGCCTTTTTTATCCATAAACTAAATTCAAAATATAATAATCAAAAGTTTTTGATATTTACACTTTACTTTTTTATTACTCTTCAACTGGTTCGGCTACTTTTATTTGTTCTTCATTTACGACCAACTCTTCACCTGCGGCCGCTGCCAATTCTTCCCCAGCTTGAGCGACCTGCGCTAAATCTTTGATCGCTTCAATTTCTGCTAGTTTGCGCTGGGAGGCTGTGACTACTCCGATAGGAGTCACGTTAAGACCTAATGCCTGAAGTTCTTTGACCAAAACTTTAAAAGATTCGGGGACGTTGGAAGCCGGAATATCAATACCTTTGACAATTGCCTCAAATGCCTTGGCCCGACCTACCACATCATCGCTTTTGATAGTCAACATTTCTTGAAGTGAATAAGCTGCGCGGTGAGCTTCAAGCGCCCAAACTTCCATTTCTCCCAAGCGTTGTCCACCCATTTGGGCTTTACCACCTAGAGGTTGTTGTGTAACTAAGGAATAAGGTCCGGTCGAGCGAGCATGGGTTTTGTCCTCGACCATGTGAATAAGCTTCATCACATAACCAATGCCGACCGCAACCGATGCAGTGAATGGCTGACCGCTACGACCGTCAAAAAGGATCGTTTTACCCGAGACAGGCAGACCTGATTTTTCAAGTTCCCCTACGATCCGGTCTTCAGAAACCGGCTCAAATACCGGCACCGCTACTTTATAACCCAAGTTCTTAGCTGCCAAACCCAAATGGGCCTCCAGGAGTTGGCCCAAGTTCATCCGGGACAAGACAGATAAAGGCGAAATGATGATATCTACCGGAGTTCCGTCTTCCATATACGGCATGTCAGCCTGCGGAACGATTTTGGAGATCACACCTTTATTACCGTGTCTTCCAGCCAATTTATCTCCTACTACGACTTTGCGGATTTGAGCGACTTTAATGATAATTTTGCGATTGGTACCTGGTTCAAGTTCATCACCTTTTTCTTTATCCAAAATTTTGATACCAATGACTGTGCCTTTTTCACCGTGCGGCATCCTCAGAGACGTATCTCGGACCTCCCGAGCTTTTTCACCAAAAATCGCCCGTAAAAGTCTTTCTTCAGCTGTGAGTTCGGTTTCGCCTTTCGGCGCAATTTTTCCGACCAAAATATCGTTGGGACCCACTTCCGCCCCGACTACGACAATACCTGCCTCATCCAGATTTCGTAGTGCTTCCTCACCCACATTGGGAATATCTCGGGTCGTTTCTTCAGTGCCCAACTTGGTATCAACTACCGTAGCTTCATGTTCCTCGATGTTGATTGAGGTCAACACATCTTCACGCACCAATCGATCTGAAATCACGATCGCATCTTCATAACCCAACCCATCAAAACTCATATAGGCGATAAGTAGGTTTTGACCCAAGGCCAACTCGCCGTTTTCACTTGCAGGTCCGTCAATCAGGATTTGGCCCGTTTTTACTTTTTGCCCTAGCGTCACCAACGGCCGCTGTGAATAACAGGTCGATTGAGCCGAACGCTTAAATTTCTCAATCGGGTATTCATCTTCACCTTTGCCAGTCTGTGGCTTCACTATCACTTTTGTTCCGTCAACAAAAGTCACAATTCCAGCTTGTTTGGCTTTGACCACTCGATTCATAGCTTCTGCTGCCACATTTTCCATACCAGTACCAACAACTGGCGATCTGGGCACGAGTAGCGGTACAGCCTGACATTGCATATGTGTGCCCATAAGTGCCCGATTAGCTTCATCGTGGGCCAAAAACGGGATTAAGGAAGCTGCAGTTCCAACCACCTGGCGCGGAATCAAATCAATAAAATCCACTTCATTACTATTTATTTCAATGAACTCACCCTTATAGCGCACGGGCACGCGTTCATCCATGATGTAACCAGCTTCATCCAAATTGACTCCAGCATGAGTGATTTTGCTCCCCCATTCATCATCGGCGGCTAAATAAACCAAATCCTGACTGACTCGGGCTTGGACCTTGCCTTCTGCCTTTTCTTTAACTACTTTGCGATAAGGTGTTTCTAAAAATCCGTATCCATTGACCCGGGCATAAAGTGACATATAGGTCACAAGTCCGATATTCGGTCCCTCGGGACTTCTTACCGGATCAATCCGGCCATATTGAGAAGAGTTGATGTCCCGGATTGAAAATGAAGCCCGTTCTCGGGAAATACCACCACTGCCCATGACTGTCAACCGTCGGAGATTGTCGACTTCAGCTAGCGGGTTAGTTTGATCAAGAATTGTTGACAATTGACTGGTGCGGAAAAAGTCATTGATTGCGGCAATTACGGGACGAGCGTTGACTATTTGAGTTGGAGTAATTTCCCCTTCCAAAGTGGCTGCCAAACTCATTTTTTCGCGCACCGTTCGTTCGAGGCGAAGGAGACCTACCCGAAAAGCATTTGTAGCTACGAGCTCTCCCACCCGGCGAACCCGACGATTGCCTAAATGGTCGATATCATCTACATTGCCTTGTCCTTGAGTCAAACCAATCAAATAGCGGATAGCACCTAGGATATCTTCCTTAGCCAAAACCCAGTTTTCTTTTTGACTGGGGATAGAAAGACCCAATTTCTTGTTCATTTTGAATCTACCCACGCGACCCAGATCGTAGCGGCGTCCGTTAAAAAACATGTTGTTTAGAAGCTCTTGCGCGTTATCCAAAACTACCGGTTCACCCGGACGCATCTTACGGTAAATTTCCAGAACGGCTTCAATTTGACTTTGAGTGGGATCTTTGGCAATAGTGGCATTTATATAGGAATGTTCGGGGTTGGTATCCACGTTTTTGAATAACTCAACTAGTTGCTCATTGGTGCCATAACCCACTGCCCGAAGTAGAGTCGTAGCAGTCAATTTGCGTCGGCGATCAATCCGCACTGACAAAACATCATTTTTGGCGATGTTAAATTCCAACCAGGATCCATGGAGAGGCCGAATTTCGGCTGTAAATAAAGTCCGGCCACTCAACGGATCGATTTCACCGGTGAAGTAAACTCCGGGAGAACGAACCAGTTGGTTTACCACACATCGCTCGATACCATTGATGATAAAAGTACCATTTTCGGTCATCGCCGGAATATCGCCCAAAAAGACTTCTTGCGTGATTGATTTACCAGTCTGTTTATTAGTTAAGGTAGCCTCTACTTTTAGGGGAATATCATAAGTCACGCCTTTTTCGAGAGCTTGTTGTGGAGAATAAGGAGGATTGCCAAAACTATAATCTGCAAATCTTAACGACCAGTTTTTTCCGGTAAAATCATCAATTGGAGAAATTTCTTCTAACAGTTCTTTGATGCCTTCTTGCAAAAACCACGCATAAGACTCACGTTGTACTGAAGTTAAATCTAATGGGGGCAGATTACTGACTATCTTTCCCCAATATTGGCGGTGAGGAATTTTTGCGTCCATTCGATATCAAACGTATTTTGGCAGTTTTGTGAACGACAAAATAAAGCGTACTGGCGTCTTGTACGCTTTTTTCGTATTTAATTGACTCTATTTATAACACGCTTTTTGCATCCTGTCAAGACCGCGGATTTTTTGCTAATAAGCTACTGTAAATAACGATTTACGTTTGCATTGTGTTCTTCGAGTGTTTCCGCAAAATGGGCTTTGCCTTCTTTATCATGCAAATAATACCAGTTAGGTGTATCTACCGGGTTAGCGATAGCTAAAATTGCAGCCAGCCCGGGATTGGCAATTGGTGTAGGTGGCAATCCAATATGTTTATATGTATTGTAGGGTGAATTCAAATCTTTGTCTGCCTGCACCAACTCTTTTTTCCACCAGGATTTAGTTTCTGATTGATAACCTAAGGCATATTGAAGTGTAGCATCGGTCTGGAGTGGCCAATCTTGTTTCAAGCGCTTAAGTAAAACCCCGGCGATGATAGGTCGATCTGTATCGGTCCTACCTTCGCGTTCAACAATTGAAGCCAGGATGATACCATCAGCAAAACTGATACCCTGTTGGGTGATTTTACTCCGGACTTCAGCACTTACACGCTTATTGAAATTGTCTTCAAGTATTTGCACAATGGCTGCAGCTGTTGCATCCTTAGGAATCAAATAAGTATCGGGAAACATATAGCCTTCGTGGGCCAACTTATTAAACTCTGTTTCCGGGATAGCCAATGTTTGGGCCAACTTAAGCGCAATTTCCTCGCTACGCCAACCTTCTACTATAGTCACCCAGGTATCTAGTGTTCCGTGCGTCAACTGTTCAATGATTTGTTCGGTGGTCATTCCTGGACTTAACCGAAAATCACCGGCTTGCAATTTATTGTCTAAATTTAGAAGTTTGACTTCCAAAAAGAAGCCAATTTGATCTTTTATCAATTTCTCATTTTTGAGTCTGGTAGCAATACTGCGGACATTTTCGCCTTTCTCGACGACAAAAATCTTGGTCGTGGTCTCTCCTGGAATTGCGGCTTGCGTAGCATCTTTCCACCACAACCAGCCGCCACCTATCACCAATAACAAAATCAACCCTAAAACTGCTAAACGGATGAAAATTTTATTCATGAGCTTTATGGTTGTTGGTGTCCATTGCTAAACGAACTCTGATCCCTGATATATCACTCGATTATATCTCTGTTACCAGGGCACGGCGGAATCTTTTCTTCACATCGTCAAAGACGTAGATGCGTTTACAAATACATGTCACCACCGCTTGACCAGATTTTTTATTTTGTGTTTTCCCCACCAGAGGTTTACCACAGCCCACACAGCGGTTTTGCGAAAGCAACCAAGCCTGGACGGGTGCAATGATATTTTTTAACATATATCTTATTCCACTGAATAAATTGGTAAGTGTTTTAAAGTTTCAATTCCTTCTTGAAGTCGCCATTTGTCTGAACTATAAAGCGTACATAGTATATCACCTGTGTCCACCTCATCTTCAAGCTTGCGCTCAAGATAGATACCCCCCTTTTTATCATTGGGGCTGCCCAAAATCCGTGCAATCACCGACACATCCCGATTGTTAAGTTGTGTCACCCGTCCTTGATGAAGACTCTTGACTCGGTATTTTTGTCTAGCCAAAGTCAAGTTGGCGCATGAGACATCCGGATCGCCGCCCTGGGCGTGGATAATTTCGCGCATTTTAGCCAAAGCTCTACCTGACTCAAGGATGTCTTTAGCCACCTCTTCTCCCGTCCCCGCCTGATATGGACCGTTCATGTCAGAAAAACACAAATTTAGCAGTTTGGCTGCCAAACGAAGAGCTTTTTGTTCCAGTTTCAAAGGCCGATCTTTGTGTTGTTCTAGGACTTGAAATACATCCCGGACTTCCAAAACTGGTCCTACCCCCCGCCCTACTGGTTGACGAGTTTCATTAACATCAATTACCAATTTGATCCCAAACTTGCGGCCCAAGAATTGGAATTTAGCTTGGATGAATTCGGCATCTTTAAGATGTTTTATTTTCATGTGCGGCCCAACTGGAATATCTATGATCACGTGGGTGGCTCCGGAAGCAACTTTTTTTGCCATGATGGAAATAATGATCTTGTCAAAAGATTCAAAAGCCAATGGTTCTTCGACTTGGATAATGATGTCGTCTGCCGGAGCCAAACCTAAGTGACCTCCCCAAACTATACAACCACCCACTTTTTCGACAATTCGCTGGATGTCTCGCGGCGAAAACGTCACCGGCGCAATCACTTCCATCGTATCAGCTGTTCCCGAAGGCGAGGTGATGGCCCGGGAAGAATTCTTGGGGATCTTGATTCCGGCGGCGGCGATGATCGGGACGATGATCATGGTGGTGCGCGTACCCGCCACCCCCCCGGTCGAATGTTTATCCGCCACGATACCTTTAAATTTCAATCTCTCTCCCGTCTCGGCCATCGCCCGGGTCAAATAGTACAGTTCATCGTTATTAAATCCTTCCGCAAAACCGGCCGCGGCAAAATAAGTAGTCAACACATCTCCTAGCCGTTTGTTGGCGATTTCATCCATCAGGGCAAATATTTCGTTGTAATTTAGGCGTTTGCCCACCAGTTTTTTTTTGATGGCTTCAACTGCTAAACGTTTTCTTTCGCTTGTCATATGTTTTTATTTCACTTAGATAATCTGCCAAAATCGCGGCGGCGGCCACAGCGTGCTCCTGAACGCGTCTGCGTTTGCTGGTAGTATGTCTTTTGACTAGTTCTGTTTGAGCTTGGCGACTGGATAAAGTCTCATCCCACAACACCACCGGCAACCCAAGCTGCGTTTCTATTTCCTGCCCAAATTGCATGACTTGCGGTTTAAATCTCCCCTCAGGTAAACCCAGGACGACTACGTGAACCTGGTGTGCTTTGGTGATCTGCCGCAATCTCGGAATCACTTCTTTGGTCTCCAAAACTACGAGCCCCTGGGCTTGTACCCCTTCGGAAATGGCTACCCCTACTTGTTTTGCACCATAGTCCAAGCCTAAATAACTCATTTTGAGATTTTACCAAACGGCGCTAGCTTAGCTGTCAACCACAACCGTTTTAAATATGTACCCGATGGAAAACAAGTCACCAAAGTGATATATGAGTCGTCAAACCTTTGTTCTAGTCCCGAAACATCATCCGGATCGGTGATTTTCCGGCTCGTGACTTTATAACGGTAGTCAACTCCGTCAAAACGAATAAAAATATCATCTCCTTCTTTAAGTTGGTAGTTTAAAGAAAAAATCGACATATAATTTTGGGGGTCAAAAAATTGCGGCAAAATTGAATGCCCAAATATTACAGCCTTACCTGGTTTTCCCGGTAAACCTGTCCCACCATAATGGATCAGGCTTTTGGATAAATCATCTGCACCAATGATGACTGTGGCGTTCACAATCCCCAATTTGGGAATTGACAAAAAATAATTTGTTATCTCCGACTCGGTCTTTTTAGCTGGGAAATTGGGAAACCAATTACTGGCTTTGGTGTAATCTACATCGGCGACTTCACCTTTGTCAATCGACTGATTCTCACTATTTTCGACAATCGGGGTCACTATCTCACCAAATGTCTGAGCATAAACTAGTTGGTTGAGAATCGGCCAACTTACCCACGCTAAAATCAAACAGCCAAAAATGATTAAGGTTGTAGGTATAATTGGCACAGTTACCACTACCGGATGTGATTTGACGTAACGATACCGGGTCATAAATCTATCTTGGCATACATTTTGGGGATAATGCAAGAAAAGGAATTGAAACTCTGAGGGCTAATAACCCATTGGATTTCCGCGAAGACAGATTAAAGCGAGGCAACAACTATTTTGATGTTGGCCGGATTAGCCGGCAGATTTTTCTTCAAATTTGGCAACTGGCCGGATAAGGAAAACTCCACCCCGGAGATGTTTGATTGTGATTTTAAATATGCGGTGGCATCATCAATTGAACGCCCGGCGAGCTTTTTGCTTAAATCACTAGTATCGATTTTGGGCAATAAATTTACTTTTATTTCTACGCTGATCGTTCGCTTCCCATCTTTGTCTTCACCAATATTTACTACTTTCAAAACTGCTTCGGATTTATTAAATTCGAAGTTTTGCGGCACGTTGTTGGCTACAATACTTTCCAGCAAAGTAAAAAAATCAGCTTCTTGGTAAACGATCCCCGTAGCTGTCACGGTTTCCTCAACGGTCAGCTCATCTGCTTCTTCCCCTATTTCTTTACTAAAAGTTTCTTTGGTGGTTTTGGTAGTGACTGATTTATCCAGAAGTTTTTCCCCCGTTTCCAAATTTTGACCAAGCTGGGACTCGGCTTGGGAGTTAAGCTCAGCTAACACTTGCTCCCGCGCTGTTTTTTGATCTTCACGGGAAATTGTGGCTACTTCACGACTGGAACCACCGGAAAAAGCTTTATCATTCCTAGCTGAATAGGAAGTCGTCGGTAAATCGGCAAATGTAAAATCCGTTCCCGGGCCGAGGTTACTAGTACTACCAATATCGGCGGCGGTGACTGCGGCTTTACTATTGCCATAAGTCAAAGTGCCTACGCTTTCACTGGCTGAAGCGATCGTCACCTCCGCATCCAAGGTAAAACTCAAATTGCCGGCTGTCACTACTGTCCCGGTTTTAAAAGTTTTGGTATTAAAAGTTTTATTATAAATCGTGACTTCACCCAGAGCTTTGTCCCCGACTGTTTTTTTACCAGTAGTAGGCAGCGTTTTACTACCATTTACGTCTGTGGTAACTTCCCGACCGGGAAGGATATTTTGTTCAGGGTTGGCTTCATCTGCTTTGGAGTCAAAAGTCAGATCAAGCGATCTGTCCAAAGCTTGGGGTGTAACCAAGATTTTTAGCGTCGCTTTGGGTAACCACCAGTATCCGCCGTAAATTGCCCCGCCGACTATTATTAATAGTATTAACCCGATAAGTAAAAAACCAAATTTATTCAAACGGGGAAACCTGAGCGTAAATTCAAATTTGGGTAAACTAAATTTGGGCAACTTGATCCCCTGACTTGGTCTAGGGACCGAGACGATATTGTTAACGGGTTCATTTGAGGTTTTGGCAGGAACCACCTCTTCTTCCTCCGCCACGTCTTTATCTTTGACAAATCCCAAATCGGCAGCCACTTGTGCTACTTCATCAACCGGTGGGGATGTCTTAGAGGTTGGCGAACCATCTGGCAACGTTTCAACTTCTGGCTGGTGGGGTACGATTTCGGTGGCACTGGCTATAGCTACGGCTTTGACTGCAAAATCTTCGGGCAAAATCTCGATTTTGGGAAAATGTAAAAAATTGGCTTTTTTTTGCCAGGGGTAGTTGAGTAAGTCACTTTTTAAATTTTCGAGGTCGCTACTCGTACCATAGAGTAAAACTCGCGAAGGCAATACTTCCACTTCTTTAAAAGACGCCAAAATCCCTTCAATATCAGCCGTGATTTCTGTGCGTGCTTGAGTCACAGAACCGACTAATTTTCCGATTTTAAATAGCGACACTGTGACATGCTTACTTTCCACCCCGACCAAAATCACGGTTTGCTGCGTACCTTCATCCCGTTGCAGCAAATGCACCACGGCTGTCGGCAATTCCACAAAACCCAAAGGTTTAAGTGACAAACTCGTAGTCAATTGCTTGAGTTGTTTGAGATAGGCATCTTTGATCCGATCCTCTGTTAACCATTCCGGAAACAAACCAAATACGACTTTGGTTAGTTCAACACCTTCCGGCAGACCTGTCTCTATTTCCGTCACCGCCTGATCTGCTGCATCAATTGTCTTTTCCCACTCGCCGGTAAACGGCACTGTAGAGTTTTTGAGAACATTGACTTTACCATCCTTGGTTGCTTCCCACAATGCCGCATCCACCCGGTCTTCGGTCACGACCAGGGCACATAAATAATCCTTTTCTTCTTTCTTGTGATGTAGCAGGCCTTCTAGCATGTTGGAGTGTACTCATCTTACACCAAGAATGAGAGTATTTGCAAAAGTAGCAATTCACCGTTGACATGAAAGGTTTCTTCGGTTTTATTTTTTACCATAATTTATCCTCTACTTTTTTTATTCTTATGGTTTTTTCCACGTACCAAAACCAAAATCTCCCGGGTATAAAGTGTATTCTGCTTCCCGTTTGTCGCTTTTCATGATTTCAATCAGTTTATCAGCCACCCATTCCGGCGTAAAATAGGCGCGACCCTTTTTATATTCTTCTCTCTTTTTCTCAACTGGGATTCCAGCAAAATTAGTCAGCGTACTACCAAGTGTAATCAAGCAAATTTGCGGGTGATGACCGACAAACTCTTCTGCAAGACTTAACGTCAACCCCCGAAGCGCAAATTTGGAAGCGCTATAAACACTGCGGTTTTTCATCGGTATCACTCCGGCTCCAGAGCCGATATTTAAAACTAAGGAGTCCGCAGATTTTTGCAATAACGGCAACAGTCCTTTAATGAATAAAAATGGCGCGGTGACATTTGTGGCAAAAGATTCTTTCCAGTCTTTATGAGTTGTTTCTTCCAATGGTTTATAAATTCCAATGCCGGCTGCATTAATCAAAAAATCAATATGTTTCTCTTTTATTTTTTCTACAAAACTTTGTATTTGTGTCGGATCAGTTATGTCAATTTCGTAAAACTGGTTCCCTTGAGAAATGAGTTTCTCAACCTTACTTTTGTTTCTTCCCACCAATAGTAATTTTGCACCCTCTCTACTTAATTTTTCCGAAAGCATCGATCCAATTCCACCCGTTGCTCCGATAATGACAACAAATTTATCTTTTACATTCATAGTTTAACTTCTGGTTGTTTACCTACTAAGGTAACTTCAGTATCAGTAACTAACAATGCTTGTTCATCTGTGAGAATTTTTACTGGATAAGTAGACTTTTTCACTTGTTCGAAAATTAACTTTTTATGTTGCGGTCTGTAATGAACAAATATTAAAAATGGTACCAAGCTCATTGCTGAAAAATCAGTCAGTCCAAAAGTACCACGTTTTTTGGGTTTCCAAAGTGCAGGTTCTATGGTCGCACATGCTAAATACGTTCCTGCACTGACCCCAATATAAATTACTCCTTTTTGTAACAACTCTTTAACGACTGTAAAAAAACCACTTTTTTTTGCTTGTTTGAGAAGATAGAACGGTTGACCCCCTTCAACATAAATCACATCCTTGTCTTTTAATAATTCGCGTAGCTCATTTACAGTCTTCCCTCTTAAATAAATCTCTTCTATCTGAAACCCCTCTTTAGTCATACGACTCTTATCAATTTCGGCAAAATGAATATTTCTGATTGGAGTCGTGGCATCAAGTATCAGTGCCACATTTGTGTTTTTCGGAGGTTTGGGTAAGATTTTGAGTATTTCATCTTTGACTCGCATCCCAGCTGAGGTAAGAAGTATTTTCATATTTAAAATAGTTTTTTGATCATTTCCACGTTTACTTAATAGGCAAATAAAGAATAATAAATACCCACACCGGGTGTGGGATAGCTTGACACATCAGGAAACTACTGCATAAATCCGCCGAGTTCCCGCTCCCAGGGCTTCTTCTTTGGTGAGTTTGAATGAACCGAGGACTCCGGTGTGAGCTACATGCGGACCTCCGCAGATTTCCCGACTAAATGAACCTATTGAATAGATTTTTACTTTTTCCGGATATCTCTCGCCGAAAAATGCCAAGGCGCCTGCTTTGATCGCATCGGCATAAGTTGTAATTTCAAAAGACACGGGCAAATCTTCTTTTATTTTTTGATTAACCAAGTCTTCGACTTTTTTGATTTCGTCAGGTGTAAGTTTGGTGGGATGTGAGAAATCGAATCGCAACCGTTCAGCTGTGATATTACTCCCCTTTTGCTGCACATGATTACCCAAAACAGAACGCAATGCTTGGTGCATCAGATGTGTGGCAGTGTGGAGTTTGATAACTTCTTCGCTGTGATCGGCAAGTCCGCCTTTAAACATCCCGCGGGCTGCGGTTCGCGATTTATCCCGATGTTCTTTGAAAGCTTTTTCAAATTCGCCTTTTTCTACAGTTTGGCCGCGGGTACGCGCAATTTCTTCAGTCATTTCCCAGGGAAATCCAAACGTTT
>LCEX01000031.1 GCA_000995415.1 Candidatus Gottesmanbacteria bacterium GW2011_GWC1_43_10 | reverse complement strand
GGGTCGCTGGCGATCGAGAAAGCCACGGCGGTGGCGGGCCGCGCCGTCACGCGGAGTCTGGCTGAGTATGGGCCGGGTCTTGCCGCGCGCATCCGTGTCGCCACACCGCGACTACACCAACCGTATCCGCAGATAATCACCCGTTTGCCGGCAAGCAACATGTTGGTCGTACGGATGATGCCGTCGACAGTTGATTGACCTGTACCGTAGCGATTGTCAAATAAATGTTTGGTGTCACTATCATTTACTGCGAGTACCGGGATTTGAAGCGCTCCATCCTTGGCCATAGCTTTTAGCCGAATCACACCGGTAGTTGTTTCTTCAGCACTTCCCCATACTTCCGGGATTTGCTTTTTGCGATCAGTATGCAAAAGCGTCACCAAATCAGCTCCATCATCGGTCGTAAGTTGCGGATGAAAATCCAAAACTTGTTGTAGATGCTTGTAATAGGTTTTTTTATCTTCGCCGTGGATTGCAAACACCGGTACGTTGTAATCAACGACCAATGAAGCAGCTACCATATCCTGGGTAGACAACGGGTTACTAGCGCACAATGCCACTTTGGCCCCACCGGCCAAATAAGCCAAAACGAGATTGGCTGTCTCAGAAGTGACATGTAAACAGGCGCCAATAGTCAACCCCTTGAGTGGTTTGGTGACGGCAAATTCTTGAGTTATGAGTTTCATGACCGGCATGTTCTGTCCGGCCCATTCAATTTTTTTCTTGCCTTCCGCGGCCAGTTTTAGACTTGCTATATCTGATGAAACAGATTTACTCATAAATCCCTTTCTTTCGAACAGTTCGATAATGTTTATGTAATTGATTTAAGTTAATAACTCAATTTTCTTGTCAAGTCAAGTAAAACCCTGCACGGTTATCCGAAAGTATTTTTTAGGTAACGGCAATAAATATACGTTTGCCCAAGCTTAAACCGTACAAAAACTTGTTCCACTCCCGAAGTGGAAGCATATTTACACTTCGGGAGTATGTTTATGGCCACTCAAGTTTTATTCCAAAGTTTTCCTGATATCTTTTTGAAAACTCGCCTATTGAATAGTTGTGCGTTTGGGTGCCGTATTTTTCGACAGTGTAAACCGCGGCCACACTCCCCATTTGTCCGCTAGTCTTAAGGTCAAATCCACGTAAGTATCCGGCTAAAAATCCGGCGCGGTAAGCATCTCCGGCACCTGTCGGATCTGATGTATTTTTGGGCTTGGCTGGTTGAATAGTTAATAACCCCTCCTCACCTCCCCTTAATTTAAGGGGAGGAAGCCTGCCTGCCGGCGAGGCAGGGGTGGGGTTATATTCAATCAACGACCCTTTACTTCCTAACGTTGTAATAATAATCGGTACTTGTTTTAATAATTGTTTTTTGCTAAGTCCGGTTTTTTTCAAAATTAAATCTATTTCATAATCATTACCAATCAAAATAGTTGCCTGGGAAATTCCGGCAATCAATTCTGCTTTTGAAAAATTGCCAATTTGAAACGCCGGATCATAAAGATATGGCAATTTCAATTTTTGACATTCCAACACAAACTTTTTCATGGCCGGAGGTGTAGTTGGAGCAATTACCACAAAAGACGCTTTGTCTTTGATCTTAGTTAGCGATAATTTTTCATCAAAATTGACGGCTCCGGTATAAAAAGCGCCGATTTGGTTATCTTCTTGATCAGTGACCACAAAATAAGAACCGGTCGCGACTTTAGTCACTTCCTTAATGAGTTTGGTTTCAATTTTAAATTTATGAAGATGGATTTTGTATGGTGCAAAATCGTTTCCGGCTGCAGCTAAAATCAAAGGGTTTGTATCCAATAATTTTAAATTGTAGGCAATGTTTCCAGCAGTTCCCCCGAAGTTTTTGGTTAATTTGTCAACCAGAAATGAAAGAGAGATTTTGTGGATCTTATCCGGCATGATCCGGTCTGCAAATCGCCCTGGAAAATCCATGATGTAGTCAAAGCCCAAAGAACCGGTAACAACGATATTCATCGTAATTATCCAATTGTCAAATAATCAAATTCTCAAATAAATACCAATTGGATAATTTGATAATTAGAAATTGGATTATTGGATAATTCCCTACTGACCTAATCCCATCTGTTGGGAAATGGCGGCAAGTTTACTGGCTGCTGCTTGCTGGGATTGTTTAATCGCATCATTTAATATCTCTACCATTTCCGGCACGTTTTGGCCATCGATAAAGACTGAAACCACTCTTTGGTTGCCGGTGATCACGATTTTGATCCGGCCGCGTTCGACCGTAAATTCCTGCGCCTCCAAATCTTTTTGGATTTGCGCCGCTTGTTGCCGCATTTTATTTAGATCCCCAAGCATTTTTAGTGGATTTTGCATAATACTCCTCTTCTATCCCACCTTCATTATTATTATATGATTTGCGGGATTGAACCCACCGAAGCGAGCATTCAACTACGAGACTGTAAGCCTCGAGGTGAATTCGAGCGGAGGCGGGCTAAACAATTTAATTTCTCTTCTTTAGTACCACTTGTACTTTGACATCCAAACCCAACATCTTCTTGATCACACTGGTAATTATATCATGAAATTTGGGTTCATCTAGTCTCTCGGCGTGGAATTTGTAGGCAGCCTCGATAGTCAAAGTATCATTACTTAGATCTACCGGTTTGCACGAACGCAACACCCCCACAATTGAGTGGTTAAACGGTTTTAGGGCTTCCAAAATTTCCGGCCATTTACTAGCTACAGGACCGGCGTTACCAGATACTACGGACGCAGGTGAAAAAGCAGCCCCGGGAGCCGGTTTCAGGTCAGTTGGCGCCGGCAATTTTACATTTTCGGAGTATTCGACTATTCCCAACTCAAAAGGTAAGGCAGGAATCACTGCTGTTTTCAGTTCCGCAAAACTTCGGCTGAAAATTTCAATCGCCGAAAGTAAATCTTCTCGTTTCCACTCTGATTTTTGTTTGGTGAAGTCTGCGAGCAATAGTTCTTCAAGTTTTTTTAGTAAATCAATAAAAAACTGCCGGACATTTTTGCCGTCTCTAACCAATTGTTGGATCAACAACAATAGTTCTTTCGTCTGTTTTTGGCGTAAGGCTTCCAAAAACTTGGTTTGTAACGCGCTATCTGCACTGCCCAATTTACGCGCTACTTCAACTAGAGTAATTTTTTTGTTTTCCAAAGCTACTTCTTCAAGTATTTTGGTGGCATCCCGAAAAGACCCATCTCCCCCCCTTGCAATTTCGGTGAGCGCTGCTTCTTCAATGTCTAATTTTTCGCCCTTTACCACCCGCTTTAACGAATGTAAAATTTCGCTATTGCTAGCCCTGTGGAAATCTATGCGAATGCAGCGGGACTTGATAGTTTCCGGCACTTTGTGGGACTCTGTCGTAGCTAGGATAAAAATCGCGTGGCTGGGAGGCTCCTCGAGTGTCTTAAGCAAGGCATTAAAAGCTTCGGTCGTCAACATGTGTACTTCGTCAATGATATACACCTTGTATTTGAGATTTGTGGGGGTTAGTTTGATTTTTTCTCGTAAATCGCGGATTTCTTCAATCCCGCGGTTACTAGCTGCATCGATTTCCAAAACATCCAGATTTTCACCCTTTCCAATACTTAAACATCTATCGCATTTGCCGCAGGCTTCGCCCGGAGTTTTTGCGGATTTGCAGTTGATGCTTTTAGCTAAAATCCTGGCAGTTGAGGTTTTCCCTGTACCTCTGGGTCCGGTAAAAAGAAAAGCGTGCGGAATGCTGGGTTTACTCAAATATTTGGCCATCCGTTCGGCTACTTCCGTATTATCAAGTTCGGCCAAAGTTTGCGGACGATATTTGAGATAAAAAACCATAAAAAAAGCGTTTAGGGTATAGCGTTTAGCGTATAGACTAAAAAGATATTACACAAAAATGTCACTGAACGCTAGACGCTCTACGCTATACGCTCATTTATTCGTGGTGTATACCCATCAAGTGGTCAAGTCCGTGTGCGATCAATGCCTGAATTTGCTCATCCACCAGTTTATTATTTTCAGCTGCTTCCATGACGGCTTGAGGGTAAGAAACGATCACATCGCCCAAACGCCAAGTTTTGTCCGGAGCTGATTTTTCCGGTGAAAAACCCACTTTGATATCTTCGCGGGTTGACACACCCGGATCATCCAGAGGGAAAGATAACACATCAGTCGTTTCCGGAAGTTTTCGATAAGTCGTGTTTAATTGTTTCATTTTCCGATCTCCCACTATCGAAACTCCCACTTCGATTTTGCCGCTGATTTTATGGGTCAGGTACTGTTCGACGAACTGCCGGATTTTGACCCTGTCTGCAGGAAACCGTGATTCTTTGTAAATCAAAACATTAATCATGTATAAATAATCCAATTATCAAATTTCAAATTATCCAATATTATTTGTATTTATTGGATAATTGGTACTTATTTGAAATTGGATAATTATTTTTGTAATTCTTCCTTCACTATCTTTCCTACCCTGTCTCCACCTGCCTTACCGGAAATACGAGCCATGACTGCACCCATCACTTGACCAAACTGCATTTGTCCGCTTCCGGTAACTGATTTAACTATCAACCTAATCTCCTCATCTGTCATTTCCGGAGGTAAATAAGTTTTGAGAATCGCCAGTTCTACAGTTTCTTTACTGACCAAATCCGGTCTTACGCCCCGGGTAAATGCGGTAATTGACTCTTCGTGGGTTTTCACTTGCTTACGGATGACTTTGGTGACATCTTCGTCTGTCAGCTCTTTTCCAGAGGCAGGCGGATAGTTATCTATCGCAAATTTTTTGATCGCCGCAATGAGATACCGCAACGTTTCCGTGCGAAGTTTATCGCCACTCTTGAGTGACTGGTTCAAATCTTGGGTTAAATCGTCCAGTAACATGAGTTTAATAATTTCGTCGCGTAAATTTTCGGCGTTTCAGGAGTTTGGCTTTTTCTTTTCTGATTTCTGCTGGTTTTTGGTAGAATTCGTGTTTTTTTAAATCCTGCAGAATACCTTCCGCCAAAACTTTCTTCGAAAATTTACGGATTAATGAATCTGACGTATCGCCAGGTTGGGCTTTGACTACAATCATGAATCATGAGACACCTCCCCCCAATGTTTCTTTCAGTAATTGTGCTAACTGGGTTGGTTTTTCCTGTTGTCGCTGTTTGCCTTCTTGTAAGCCAATTTCTTTTTTGTACTGTGGCACTATCCACAAATGGGCGTGTTTTACTTCCCGCCCAAACGTACCCAATGTCACATGGTCTGCTTCAAGTACTGGTATTATAACACGAATTATCTTTTGTGCGGTAGCAAAAAAAGTGCCAATATCTGGTAGCTCATAAATCCAGCGGTGATGGACTTTGGGAACAAGCTGTAGATGCCCCAGGGTTTGCGGATACCTATCCAAAAATGCGATTGTCTCATCATCTTCATAAACTATGAAGGCTGGTGCTTTTTTGGCTACGATTTCGCAAAAAACGCAATTTTCCATCGATTACTTACCTTTGAAATGTTTCGTAAATACTATAGTTTGTATCCAAACTTCCGCAACAGGTCTTTACGATGCTTTACTTCTGCGTCTTTTTCCACCAGTGTAGGTGCGCCTCCGTCAACAACTCCAAGTATTCCTCCACCCTGTTGGGTACGGGCAACGATCACCTCAACCGGATTGGCTGTGGCACAAAAAATATTTACAACTTCCGGCACCATTTTGATTGCATTTAAAACGTTGATCGGAAATGCATTTTCCAAAAAAATATAAAAGGCGTGTCCGGCACCAATTCTTTTAGCGTTTTTAACAGCCAATTCAATCATTGTCTCAGAGGTTCCCGATTTTCTGATAAGTCTTGGTCCCGATGCTTCACAAAATGCCAAGCCAAATTTGATTCCCGGGACAACACCCACGAGTGCTTCATGCAAATCTTCAACGGATTTGATGAAATGAGATTGCCCGATTATTAAATTAACAGAGTTCGGATTATCAATCTTGATTATGTCAGTTGTCATATAACCTCCCATTTTTGTCATTCTCGCGAATGCGAGAATCTATTAATTAGTAATTGTTTTATATAAATCCGTGAGTGTCGGATTAAATTCTTTTATTAAGTTTAGTTTCCATTCTCGGTTCCAATGTTTTAACTGTTTTTCGCGTGTTAACGCATCCTTTATATCACTAAATTCTTCGTAATAAACTAAGCTTTTAATTCTATATTTCTTGGTAAATCCTTCTATTAAATTTTCTTTGTGTTCGTATACTCTACGAATCAAGTTGTTGGTTACACCTATGTATAAAACACCGGAAAAACTCATCAAAATATACACAAAGTATTTCATGAGAGATCCTCGCCTGCGCGAGGATGACAAACTACTTAAGAACTTCAATAATTTTATCTAACGATAACTTCGTCGGCCGCATATCCGGATTTTTGGTCGTGCCATTTAAGAGTATTTTTTTGCTGGAGTGCAAAAACCAAGTCGCTTGAGGATCTTTTTGTTTTAACGTTTCGTAGCTTCGGGTAAAATCAACACTGGTCCCTGGCAACCCCTTGATCCGCACGTAGCCTTTTTTGGGATCTTTACGCACCGAAACTACATAACCCATTTTTTGGGAAACTTTGAGCACCGCGTCGTTTAATGTCTCAAAAGCTATTGCTTTACCCCACTGACTTTTAAATTTGATACCATCGGTTTCGATAATCTCTTCGGCCCAAACTTTTTCCTGCATCACTTTGTAAATCGCATCCAGCATGACAAACCCGGTTTCCAATATTTTGTGATTTTGCCCGGCATCATTTTCAAACACAAACTTGAGCCCGTCAATGATGCTCACACTATCAAACGCGTGATAGTCAGCCGTCGCATCTTTGAATTTGGCTTCGCCAAAATGGTCATAAAAATTGACTACATCACAAATTCGCTCCAGCGCTTCATCGCTCCATTTGCCTTTTTTGTCAATTTGGGTGCGCAGATAGGCATACGTTTTTTTGGCTGCACAGGTGTCATCATCATTTTGGTGATGGTCAAGCATGCCAAAACCGGTATCCACATGCAGTACGTGAGCATCCGTTTCGGGAATTTGGTCATCCAAAGTTTTCCCTGCCGGAACAAATTTTACTTGTGAATCCTGCCAGTTGGGAAGAAAACGTTTGATCAGCCACACCGAAGTGATGGCATCAAGGTCTGGGGTATGGTGGGTAACGATCGTAAACACGAAGGTAAGTATAGCGTACTTAGTATAGTGAATCAACGAAAACTTTTGATTCCATACCCACTGGTAAATTATTTAAGTGTAGGTAGATTGGATAGGATACCTACACAAAAAGCGCCTGCGCCACAAACGGTAAACGTTACTGCTGCAAAAAGGATGGCGTATCTGCAGCCACCTTGATCAGGTAAAGAACTATGTAGTTCTATCGGAAAATCAGGCTCTGGAGGAAATGCTCTTTCTAACAATTCAGTTCCCCTGATTGCCCGCGCTACCTCTAAAGGTCCCCTGTTACTGAATTCTCCTCCATCTTTAATTTCTGGCGACCTCCTAGACATACTCACATATTTTACAGCACTTGCGCAATAAAGACCGTATGCACGCCTTCCCAACTAGCGAGTTGGCTTCTAACGTGTTGGCTTCCTAAAACTCAGCTTTCCACCCCGGGGGTGGAATTGAGGGTATAAAAACGTTTGATCAGCCACACCGAAGTGATTGCATCCAAATCCGGAGTATGGTGGGTAACGATCGTAAACATGGGGCAAATATACTAGGAATTACCATAGCGAACAAGTCTGCTATCTTGATATCGTATTAGTAAGATTATATATAGGTTGAATCAAAGAAAATATCAAAAAACATACTGCTAATAGTAAAAATATAAACACTCCAACTTCCTGCTTTCTATCCAAAATCTCACTAGTTTTAATCATTTCATCGTCTTTATATTTGACAATTTTTCCATTAATCTGCTTGTCTATATAATCCGTGAAATAGAAATAATAAATCAATGCAATTGAAATGAGCACAAGCGCTCCCACGATATAGGGTTCAATTTCAATAATAATTGGTTTTGTGAGCGAATAATCGGCGTATAATTTCACTAGCTTTGGAAACACAACCAAATGAAGTACCACAATCACCAGTGATGTAGCACCAGTGATTAAAGCCAGATTTAATTTCCGAGCATGAATAAGGTCTTTTACATCTGCTTTTTTTATGTAATATGGCCAAAACATTCCACCGTATAACATATCTTTCATCAGCTTAATAAAAAGTAAACTGTATGTCAATCTTGAAGTTGAAAAGCTACACCTGCCTTGGGTATTTTAGAACCAAATCAACCCGACTGGTTGTTTACCTTTCTTATTTTCTCTACTGTGAAACGAAGCTCAACATATAATCATGTAAGGCTTTAATTTGATACTCAAAACGGCCTATAGCTGCGCGGTCAGCCGGAGCGTAAGCTTCTGCATCAATCAAGTAAAGTCTGTTACTCTCGAGATGATACAACACGTTGTTTGGTGCACGATTTTGCATAATGTCACCGTGTATTTTTCCGTGTTGCCTACTGAACTGGAGTTGATCCTGATGTAAACGATGTATTAAGTCAACAACTCCTCTCTTGGTAAGTCCGCTAAATTCGCTATGACCTGATTCACCATTATATGCGTTTATATCCATTTCAATGGCTATGTCATTAATATTTCTTCCAATATAAGGCATATCAATTATAAGATAGCGAGTGAAATCGGTGTTTTTTACCATCAACCTTCCTAAGTGTTTATTATATTTATGATAAAATGGAATCAAGTGTCGAAGTATTTCAAATTCTGCCTCTGCATCAGAATCGTGTGGTCTTACTTTATATACTCGATCTGCAATGCGAAAGACCCTTCGCTCTTGGAAAAACACTGGATACACTTCGTTAATCGCTTCTCTTTTTACCGGATAACCAATCCCTTCCATAAACAACTCTACATCCGTAGTTGTAGGTCGATGCGTTTCTCTCATAGAATGTAACTATATCACAATATATCAATTCTTGGGTTTTGCGAGGTATAATAGTGTCTGAGGAATTTGGCTAAAATAAATGAATTCCACTCCCACCCGACGAGTGGGTTAGCTAGACACCTCCGGTATTTTTAAATTATTTTAAAATAAATGAGTGTCAATTAGATGTGCGCCTTGGGCTGGAGTGTTGACAATAATATTTTTTACTTCCGGGATTTGTTTGAGTTTTTCCACTACTGCTTCCTGCGTCTTTGACTCACAAATCAGATGAATGTCTTGACCGGTATTAATCGTGAAATAAACTGAAATACCTTCTGCGCGCCATTTTTTGGTGAGTTTCATGATGGTGAGTGTACCCGGGGTCCAATAAATTAAAGATGGTTTTGATGTCAGCATTACAGCGTGCATTTCCAAAGCTTCAGCTTCCATAAGTTCCCCCAAGTTGGTAAAGTTTTTTTCTGCGAGTATTTTTTTGCAAAGGGCTAATTTTTCTTGGATATGGGCTTTGCGCACAGGAAAAAATGGACTTGTGCTTACTAATTTTTGTCCCTCAGAACTTGGCACATCTTTTCTCCCCTCACTGACCACTGCTACCACATCTATCAAGTCCCAATAGTCAGGCGGATATAGGGAAACCGCATATGAAGCATCTGAAGTATCACCATCCAACCATTCCACGAACCCATCGGGAATTGAACGGCAGGCGGATCCAGATCCTTGACGAGCCAGAATCGATAATTCTTTTTCCGAAAGGTTTAACCCCGCAGCTTTTGCAGAAGCAACGGTTAACGCTGCAAACCCGGAAGCAGATGAAGAAAGTCCGGTGCCAATCGGAAAATTATTTTTGGTGACCACCTTGGCTTTATCAGCTATTTTGGCCAGTGCCCGAACTCTATCCAGATGTTTGATCGCCCGGCTACCTTCATTTGGTTCACGAATGCCATTTATCTCAATGTAATCTTCTGTAAATTGGGGAGAAAACTCAACAGTGGTTGTGGTTTGCAAACCACTCAGATTCATGGAAAGACTCCCATTTTCCGGAAGTCTTAAGACCTCATCCTTTCGACCCCAATACTTGATAAAAGCGATATTTGATGGTGCAACTGCCGTGGCTTTCATAAAAATTATGGTAACTTCTCACTTCGTTCGAAGAATATGATTTTATTGTTCGAGCGTCAGCAAGAACTTACATTAGTCCTCTACCCTAACTCCCTCCACATTTGTTTCAATTTCTATCACTTGTCCCCCTGCTTCGGAAATTGCTTGTTTGACAGCTTGAGTTTTGTCGGGAGGAGCAAGAGCAATCATGCAATCTCCCACTCCAGCTCCGGATAACTTCGCCCCATATGCTCCTGATTTTTTAGAAGCGTCAATTAAGTTTTCCAGTCTTTCAGAGGAAACACCTAAGTCACGCAAGTATTCTTGATTAAAGTCCATCAGTTTTCCAAGTCGTTCATAATCATTTGTTTGTAGTGCGACTTTTGCCTGTTCAACTAGTTGGACAATAGCATTAAATAATTTTTCCATTTTTTCCGGATATTGTTTTTTCTTTACCGATATTTGATTTACAAGCGTAATCGTATCTGCTTTAATACCCGTATAACCTACTATTAATGGCATCCACCAGTAACAAAATATAAACAACCGCCATAAATACCGGCAGCTACATCAAATCCAGAACCTTTGCCTTGCACATCCAAAACAGTTTTGTAGGCAATATCAAACAATTCTTTCTTTTCGTCATTCCCGCGCAGGCGGGAATCTACTTTAATATTACTTCTCACTTCGTTCGAAGAATACATTTCCCGCAACGCCTTAACGACACACACTGTTGAAGCAGATGATGAACCGAATCCAAATTGAGAGGAAAACTCTGAATGCGTTGTTACTTTCAATCCACCTGTGAGATGATATTTTTCTGAAAAATTTCGCACTGCATTTTCCACAAATTGAGCACCTTTTGGCATCTCACCCTTACCCAATTCCTTCATGGGTTTTGAATAACCAGTGACATTCACATCCGGCGCTTCTAAACTAAATATCGAATCGTCAGTGACTTCCACAGTTGCCTTCATTCGCTGATCAACTGCGGTAACCAAACATGGCCGATTATAAATAACCGCATGCTCTCCCAAAAGCATGAGCTTGCCCGGAGCCGATATAGTAATTTTTTTCATACTCCTCCTTTATCTTAAACTTTTTGTCCAACTGTTACCATTAACAATCGAGAATCAGGAAGAACTTGATGAGGATTACTTTCTAAAACATTTCGTTCAAAAAGTTGTTTTATTCCTTTAGAAACTAGGGCAAATCCTGCGTCTTGCATCGCCTTAACGTAACGCTCAACGGGTCTATGCCCTTCAAGCGGCCAGATAGCATTAGGACCAAGATGGCCATTTTGCCTCACTATATTAGCATATCCCTGCCAGAATTTAATAATATCTCTGTTTGCTTGTTGATCAGCCGGATTGATGGGCTCTTCCACCGAAACATTAGCCGCAGGATACATTTCACGCCATTCTTTTAAACCCTCGCTTTTGGTTGCCCAATCAAAAGTCTGAAGAAAATCATAAACTCGACGCGGATGCTCCCAAATGGAGTTATGCCAATCTGCAAAAATGGCAAATCCTCCGGGCTTTAGCACCTGATGATAAATATCAAAAGGAATTTGCGCGTGGTGGTGTATTGAAGCCACGCCCGTAACAATATCAACACTGTTGGGTTGAACATGTTTATCTATATGTAAATCCACGTCGTGGATAATCTGAAAGTTGACTCCATGTTCCTTAAGAAGTTTTTCTGCTGCATGAAGACTCGCTGCCGATGGATCAAGAAGGAGAATTGTCGTTTTGGCTTTTACAGTATCTGGTAGGGCATCGTATATAGCCAGAGCCGATAAACCAGGTCCGGCGCCAACGTCTAAAATACGCAAACCATCAGTTGTTTGATAATCTTTTAAGATAGCGGCAACTACGTCGGCGTTTTTTTGTCTTAAAAGTTTGGGATAATTTCCGAAGCCGGATTCCTCAGAGGCTTGCGTAACTAACGCTAGTTGATTCTGATTGCCCATTGCCCATTCTGCTCTGTAAAGCTCAACAATTTGAGATTCGTTTAATGGATCCAAACCCCAAGCGGGGTATGCATAAAAAGGTACCCGCGCTGCCGGTCCCATCCGCAATGGCATGAGGGACTCATCGTGCTTGGTATTCTCTTTTACTCTTCTTGCCAAAGCAAATTCTTCTTTTTTTCCTTTTAACCAAGCGCCATTATTGTATTCAACCATTGCCTTTTGCCATTGTTGGGAAATTTTATTGGCTGGTACCCATTTTTCAACTAACTGATCAAGATCATCACGATAGTGATCACTGAAATACCCAACTGTTTCATGCGCTGAAGCAGCAACATCGTCAGATGTGGCTACAATTTTTTTATCTGTTATATGTCCCCTGGAAGCAATTATTGCAACAAGTTCTCCAATATTTGCAGGTGCTTTAATTTTTCGTGCTACTAAAATATTCTTGCCTTCAGCAGTCTTATTATTCAGCAACATTTGCGCTAAATCCACTACTTTAAGCCCTGATGCTTTACAAATACCTAAAACAAATTCGCGTTGAGCTTCATATAATGGATGGACGAGGGGCTGGATAGATTCCGGATAAACTTCTTCGGGATTTACAAAAGTCAATCGCAAAATACTTTCGATAGCTACAACCAAATTTTCGTCTCGATCCGGTTGAAAACCAAAATTTCTCCAATCTCCCTTTTCACTTTTAAGCCTATCTCCTGCAACAAAACTGGACCGTCTAGCAATAACCCTAACCCCATTTGCTTCCATTTTATCTGCTACAAAGAGTGCTAGCCAAAGTTTTTCTTCGAGGGATCGTGGATTAGCATTTCTTGTCTTTTCATCGGCGAGTAAATCCGGGAAGTGACCATGTTGTTTAATTGCAAAGGATATCGCCTCTCTCTCCTCTGTAGTTGTTTTAATTACGTTTCGACCGTCAGCATCATATAATATTTTCACTGCTTCTTTCGCGCTTGCTTCATCGTCTGCTACCGACGGATCTTCGCTTGGGGAACGAACAGTATCGTGAAACCACCCAGAAGTATATGCAAGTTTTTTTTCTCGATCGGTGTATCCATAAAGGTCAGCAACTAACTGGGTTAAATCAGCAACATTTCGAAGATGGGGAATATTGTGTGCTTCCGAAACATCATGACCACTCTCGCGACGATAATCAACTCCGTATCGACCCAATAATGCGATATTTCTCAATTCAACATTTCCTGCCATAACTATTCCTCTTTAATTCCGTCAACACCAAGCTGTTGTGAAAAATAGGAAAAGTTGTGTGATGTTGCAATTTTCTCAACTATTGCTGTCTCAGGAGAATATGCCAAAATAATACCCGTTGCTTTCGTTTTACCGCCTGCTCCACATATTTTTGCTGCTCCGCCAGCAAATTCAATTTCGCGGATGAGAGGTTTTACGTAATCAGATACAACACCAATTCGTTCAAGATTTTTTTCTCCCTCCCTGATAACTCTGATGAATTCCTTTTCGTTAGAATTTTTAACAACCCCAATTAAATCTCTTGTTAATCGTTCCTGTTCTTGTAGAAAAGCATCAACAATGGTGGGGTCTGTTTCTTTCAAAGTACGAACAAGTGAAACCATTTCGCCAGTTGATTCTGACGGTTTACCAGTATTTATAAGAGTAAATTTCTTTGCTAAATCAGATGGAATAGTAAAGGGCATGGGTTGAATAATTTTCAAATCTGGAGTCTCTTTTCTGAACCACACAAGCCCGCCATAACATACAGTTGAATTATCACCACCCGATGGCAGACCATGTTTCTTTTGCTCGGCTAAGTAGGCGATTTCATTAATGACTTCTTTTTGTAAAGGTTTGCCGAGAAAAATTGAAACCGCACCAGCTATCGATACTGAGCATGCCGCCGAAGATCCAAGGCCTCCACCGAGGGGTATTTGAGAATCTATCACAAGTGAAAAACCTTTCGCGAGAGAAGGAACATTATATAACTTCAGCGATTCTCCAACTACAATTGCTAAATAATCTAATTCATTTGAACATATTGATTTAAGAACACTAATGTCATTAGTCTTAAAATACTGATTCCACTTAGATTGAGCGTCTTCAGTTTTTAATTTTATTTGGGAAAAAGTCAACTGTATAGTTTTTGAAATATTCTTTGAAGTAATTTCAATTGTTTCGCTATTTGAGGCGGTAAGAGATGCATGACATCTAAGATCAACGGAAGTCATTAAAGCTGGCTTGTTAAATACCACCGCATGTTCACCTAAAAGATGAATTTTTGCTGGAGTGGAAACATGGATAGTACGGCTTAAACTCATTGCCTAATTATACACCATTCGCTGTAATTTAGTGAGACACCTCTCAAAGTTTTTTTGAAATAGAAGTTTCTTTGGAGTAGAAACAGTGACTAAGTTATATAGATTTCTTTCTAAGAAATAAATGTTTATTTAGTAATATATCAATATATTGATATATTACTTTTATGTGTTCTTGGGTATACGGGATAAGAGTGATGGTTTGAATACAAATTCTTCCAGAAATCTGTCTACTTTTGTCCAAAATTTTTGCAACTTTTCCTGGCGCATCAATTTATTTAAACCCATTTTTAACCCCGATCCTCCATGGTTCAACCATTCTTGAGTGTGGTAAACAGTAGCACTGCTTACACGCAAAACTTCAACAATAATTTTTGTTTCATAACCCTTCATCACCATAAGTGCTATGGCTAATCTTTTAGCTAACATTATTCGTTCTGTTTTGGTGAAGAAATCATTAAGAAACACTTTCATTTCAGGCTCTGATTTGAGATCTGTGAGCAACCAATAGAATCCATCTACTATCTGGAAATAGACATCTTTTTCAACCGGCCTTCTTGAAACATTTTTGAGGACACTAATTTAAACTTTGGTTGTTTACGCACAAACTGAAAAGGGTGTGCTCAAAATAATCAAAAATTGGACACTAATTTGAGAAAGTCAGGTCGTAAAAATGGAACTTTATGAAATTAGAAATATTATTTTATTGTTGTTTTATTATTAGGACTTGCGTAGTAGTTGTTTACCTTTTTTCGTAACTCTTTTATTGTTACTGTTCTAGAAAATTTAATAGTTGATCTTTTTGAAATAATTTATTCTCTTTTTCAGTTCGTTTTTTTACTTCCACTTGATCACCGGTTTTTTTGGAGACTACTAATCTGATTGGAATCCCAATCAGATCGCAGTCGGCAAATTTGACGCCGGCTGACACTTCTGACCTGTCATCCCAGAGGACTTCGACTCCATGAGCCGTTAATTCTTGGTACACTTTTTCTGCTTGGGCTTCTCCGCCTGGCAAAGAAATGAGATGTGCGGCAAATGGTGCTACTTCTTGAGGCCAAAGGATTCCCTTATCATCGTGGTATTTTTCAACAATCGTGGCCAATGTCCGACCAATCCCAATCCCATAACAACCCATGTAGTACGGTTTTTCGTGGCCATCTTGGTCAATAAAAACTGCGCCTTTCATTTTATGTGTGTAATGGTAGCCGAGTTGGAAAATATTTCCCACTTCAATCCCGCGTTTCTCAATCAATTTCTGGCCATTTTCAGCCATAAATCCATCCTGACACAAAGCAATATCTGCTTCGACGTCTACTGTATAATCGCGACCTAAATTCATATTAAGCGCATCAAGATGGAGTTTGTTGGCGCCGCCGTAAGCATTTTTAATAGTCCGCAGTGAAATGTCGCCGATGATTTTGACTTTGCCTTTCATGCCAACTGGTGATATAAATCCCGGTTCGCTCCCTAACTTCCGGATCTCTTCAGCTGTCGCATGCCGCAAATGGTAAGCACCTGCCGCACGGGCCAGTTTTATTTCATTGACTCCCAAATCTCCGCGAATCACTGCCAAAATCAAGTTGCCTTTTTCATCAACCGCCATAAAGTCTTTGATTTGTTGCCAAAGAGGAAGCCCATGAAGTTTCACTCCATCTTCCATAGTGGTTCCCCGGACGGCTTTAACTTCTTTGTAAGGCTTGAGTTCTTCGTGCATGTTTTTCTCATCCCGTTTAAATCTGGCTACATCAGCGTGTGCAATATAACTTCGGTCTTCGGTCATGAAAAAATGGCCCTCACCAATTTCTGATTCCACTTGGTATTCATGGCAATATTCGCCGCCGATATAACCATTGTCGGCATCAACTTTATAAGTATCCAGGCCTAACCTTTTGAAAATCCGTGAATAAGTCTTGGCCATCAACCCATAAACTTTCTTAAACTCCTCTTCGCTCCTGTCAAATGAATAAGCATCTTTCATCACAAATTCTCGCACCCTCAAAAGTCCACCGCGGGCGCGTTTTTCATCTCTGAATTTAGTCGAAAACTGATAAACATTAAACGGTAATTCGCGGTAACTCAATTTGGTCTTGCGTACTAGATCCACAAACATTTCCTCGGCCGTGCCACCCAATGCAAACTCAAACCCACTGTGGTCTTTGATCGACATGAGTTCAAACCCGACAGAGCTCGTGCGATTGGTTTCTTTCCAAAGTTCCAGAGGGTGTAGAATCGGGGCGATCATTTCCTGGGCACCAACCCCGTCCATCTCTTCTTTAATTACTTTCTTAATTTTCTCATGCACCCGCCAACCCAGAGGTAAAAAATAATACCGGCCGGCAGTGGACTCAGCGATAAATCCGGCGCGCGTCAAAAGCTGATGGCTGACAATTTTCGACCCTCCGGTTTCGCCATGACTGGTTTTTCCAAAAAGATGCGAATATTTCATAAGAAATTACCCCGGAATAAGCGTAAAAGATCATTGATCGTCACCAGTCCAATCAGAGCCAGTAAAAAAATCATGCCTATTTGGTGTGCCATACGTTCCGCCTGGGGTTTGACGCGTTTACCGATAAATTTCTCAAGTACTACAAATAAGAGTCTCCCTCCATCCAAAGCCGGTATCGGCAAAACGTTAATAATGGCCAAATTTAAAGAAAGTATTCCCATGAGTTGGAGTACCGCCATCACCCCATATTGTACAGCTTGACCTGTGGCTTGAGCGATACCAATGGGACCGGCAATATCAGCAGATAGTTTTTGAAAAGTCAGGAGTCGCCACAGAAGAGTACCTAGTGACACAATCATCTGGTAGGAAATATTGAGTGCCTCCATGAGTCCATAAAAAGGAGCTTGATACCACGCATATTTGCGTTCTTCCAGATTTGAAATCACCACTCCCATCGGTCCTTCATCTTTTGGCGGATTGCGTCTGGGAGTGACATTTAAAGTCACCCGCTCGCCTGACCTTTCAATGACGACATCAATAGGTTGTTCCACCCGCTCCTTGGTGATGCGGATGAGATCCTCACTCGTTTTGATTTTTTGGCCACCAAAAGAAACAATCACATCTTTTTCTTTGATACCAGCTGCATCTGCTGGACCATTCGCCACAACTTTTTCAATATGAACGCGGTCTGTAGGCACAAACACTCCTTGGGTGAAAATAAAGGAAATGATAACGACTGCCAAAAGAAAATTCATCGTCACTCCGGCTAAAAGCACCGCCGCCCGCTCTTTTTTACTTCTGGCAAAAAAATACCGGCGTTTTTCTTCGGACGTAAGTGGCTTATCAAACTCCTCGATATCTTCTCCGGCAAGCTTCACAAAGCCTCCAATCGGTAACCAATTGACGGAATAGATAGTTTCTCCAAACCTTTTTCCCCAAATTCGCGGCGGCAATCCAAATCCAAATTCCTCGACTCTAATTCCCAATTTTTTGGCCACCAAAAAATGACCCAACTCGTGGACAAAAACCAAAATCGAAAGCACAATGCCAAAAACAAGAATGGTTATCAACATAATAAATAGCGTTTAGCGTAAAGCCTCTAGCGTTTAGAAAAAACTATTGTAAACGATTTATTCACTATACGCTATACGCTAAACCCTAAACGCTTCTTATATTTGCATCAGCTCTTTTTCTTTAAGTTCTCCCAATCTATCAATTTCCGCAATCATTTCGTCTGTGATCTGCTGGATGATTTTTTCATAGTGTTTTTTGTCATCTTCCGTCACCAATTTAGCCTCAAAATCGCGCTTCAGATCGGCCATTTCCTCATGCCGGATCTGTCGGATCATGATCCGGCCAGCTTCCAGTTTGGCATGGACTAGTTTGACATACTCCTGTCGGCGGTCGGCAGAAAGGGGGGGGATATTTATCCGGATCTCATTTCCGTCAGCCACCGGATTGAGACCAGTATTGGCCTCTGAGATGCTTTTGATGATGTCTTCGTGAGTTGTGGGATCAAAAGGGTGGATCACGAGTGATTTGGAGTCAATGGTTGTAATTGTAGCCATTTCCCGAAGTTTTAGCTTCTGGCTCCCGCCGTAGGCAGTGATTTCGATGTGCTCAACCAAGGCTGGTGTGGCTCGACCTGTCCGCACTGTCCCCAGGTCGTTTTTCGTCACTTCAAACGCCCGCACCATCTTGCCTTTGATTTCTAAACTGAATTGATCATCCATGACTAATTGTATTATACCCAAACACCCAGACTATGCAAGCGGAGAAAAAAAGAGTAAAATACTCTATTCGGCCATTTCTATAGGCCAGAATTTATTAAACATATGCTGCCTGAACAAGGTCTAACACTTAATGATGTACCTGATGCTGGTTTTGTGTATAAACAAGCCGTTATCAGTGCGCCAAAAATACCTGCAGATTTGGAGGATTTTCTCCAACCTATTACAGAAGGAAACACTCTTGATGTAATGCGGCATTTAAACGCACTTAGGCTATTTATTGATAGTGTCCCAATCCCAGATAGCTTTGGAACTGATCATACCAAACGCAGGCAAGCTAGATTGAGTTTCATGAAAAGCGTTAGTGAGCCGTCTGCCGAAACTAGTCTTCGTAACCCACTCCGGGGAAACAGCCTCGCAGGAGTTCGTTACTCGCTTCATTTCTTAAGCGATAAGTTAAAAACAAAAGCAGTCGGAGCGGAAATTGAAAGACGGGCTCAAGAATTAAACGACTTATTAGGAGGTAAAAGTATTGGTACATTTTATAAAAAGTTAAATCCTAGACAAAAAATCATAGTCATGGCGACGTATAAAGAGGTTGCTCTTGAAGTCCTGAAGTTCTTTACCGAAAAAAGTGAATTACTCAATCTTCCAGCAACAAAAGCACCAAATCCGCGGGGATCGCTGGTTTTCAGTACGTAAAATCATCTCAATAAATTTGCTCAACTTTCAAAGAACCCCTTGACAAGAAGTTTTAAAATCAATTATATTTTTGATAATCTATAAAGACTGTGCCAGAAATTAGCCAGAATGAGTAGACACGAAAGACGTAATGGATCAAAAATACCTAATCGGGGTGTTGATGAACTAATAGATGGACATATCTCTATAGTTTATGTCCAAGGCGAAATTTTATGGGTAAGTTATTGTCAAGGATGCCTTACTCCAGAAATGATGGAAGAAAAATTAAGAGCAACAAACTGTTTCCTCCCAACTCATGTGATTAAGGGGCTACCAACATTTTGTCCTGAACATTTTCAGGAAACACCTCACCTGGGACTTTAATTTTCTGATCCCAAAACAAGCCGTGTAAACCGCTTCACCTGGATATTTTCGCCAAGTTTGGCAATCACGGATTTGATCAAGTCCGCTACCGTCAACTGCTGGTCACGAATGTACGGCTGTTTGAGTAACTCATCAGGCGTTTTGGGATTCATCGCTGAGATTTGCATAGCCAGTTCATGCGCCAATTTTTTAAAATCATCTGTGCGGGCCACGAAATCAGTTTCGCAGTTGACTTCGACCAAGACGCCGATTTTACCGGCACCATGAACGTAAGATTCAACTACACCTTGACTCGTTTGCCGATCAGCTTTTTTACTGGCTTTGCTTATCCCATGCTCTTTGAGCCAACTTTCAGCTTTGGTTAAATCGTCATTGGCAACATCAAGAGCCTCCCGGCATTCGGAAATACCCGCACCGGTTTTTTCGCGCAAGGTTTTGATTTTGTTTAGGTCAATCATAAAAAGGTACCACGGGTATCAAGTGTATCACGAGTATCATGGGTATGATCTTTCTTCCCGTGGTACTTGTGATGCTCGTGGTACTCTTGGTACTTTTACTCTACTGTCTTCTTCTTTCTTCCACTTTTTTTCGGCGCGTCTTGCGGCTTTGCTTCAGGTTTAACTGCTACGTCAACTTGCTTCTCAACTTGCTCTGCTTTTTCCTGAACAGTGGTTGCTTGGTCTTTGGCCGATACCTTTTCTGCCTGTTCTACTTTTTCCTGGCCAACGGCCAGTCGGCCTTTGGCCGATACTTTCTCTACTTTTCCTACTTCTTCTACCTTTTCTACTTTTGCTTCGGATTGGCTTTTTTCTGTTTCTTTGGCTCTTTCTTCGTTTCCTTCGCGATACGCCTCGGCTAAATAGTGAGTAATAAATTTGATTGATCCGACGGCATCGTCATTGGCGGGAATCACATATTGGACAGGTGTGGGGTCCGAGTTGGTATCGACCACTGCTATCACAGGGGTCGCGACATTGTTGGCCTCCGCTACAGCCACTGCTTCACGTTTGATATCTATGACCACCAACGCTTTTGGCGGCTCTGTAAGCGGCACCACACCGCCATAAAACTCATTGAGCTTGTGCAGGTATCGGCTGAGCTTGACCCGTTCGTGTTTGGGGTATTTGTTCCAAGTGCCGTTTTTTTCCTCTTCGGTGAGACGGCGGATTTTTTCGAGGTTTTTGTGTACTTGTTCCCAATTGGTCAAAAAGCCACCGATCCAGCGTTTTTTGATATAGGCCGCTCCGACAGTCTCTGCCTCTTCTTTGATGATGGCTGCTGCCTGGCGTTTGGTGCCGACAAACAGCACTGTGCCGCCGGATTTGGCCAACTGCTTGATAAACTCCGCAGCTAGCGCCAGACCGGATTTGGTTTTGGCCAGATCAATCACATGGATTCCGTCGCGTTCCTGAAAAATGAATCCCGCAGCTTTGGGATGCCAACGATCGGATTTGTGGCCAAAATGACACCCGGCTTCAAGTAGATCTTTTAAAGAAATATCTTGCATGTTTAGATTAAAAATCAAAGTGTAAAAATCAAAATTACAATTCAAAATGTAAAAATTTTTTAATTTTACACTGTCATTTTGATCTTTGATCTTTGCACTTTAAATTAAAAGCACCGATACGCCGGTGCTTATAAAAAAAGCTCTTAGCGTATCTCCCTTGGCCCGCCGCAGTCCATTTGAAAGGACGAAGGGGGCTTTAACCACCACTCAATATTCCTTGAACTTATCAAGGGGAAGATACTATTTGAGTGTGAGTAATAAGTATATTTTACCTCATCCCAGTTGAATCTGCAAGGCCTTGAAGCACAGTGCGCAATGCCCCCCAACGGAGAGGGCCTAACTCGCTGCCTCTTCTAAGGTGAAGCCATCCATCACTATAGGCCCGCACTGCTGAATCTACATTAGTTATGTCTCTCACCGCCTGTGGTGTAAGGGTTTGTCGTACAAGTCCATTGGGCAGCTCTTCTCTGTATACCTTATCTTCAACCAAACAATTAAATAGGCTATTACTCACATATGTTGCTTCACGGCGTGCCCTCGTAGGTGATAACAGTCCTTGCGACATATAATAACTATTTAAAGCTTCAAAGAGCACGTCTCTGCTAATTCCGGATGAAAGTGGTGGTTCTAACTCTAAAGTCATACTTTACTTTCTTAGACCTTAATCATCTGAGAATTTGTGGCACAGGCTTTTGACTTCTTTGCCCAGATCCAGTAACTTTTTATTTTTCCACAACTCCGCTTTCACCCCACTCACATATTTACTCCGCTCTTCTTTGGCTGCGGGCAAACGATAATGGGCAACTTCGCGAATCACATCAGCTATCCAACCGCCAATCAGACGCATCTGCGGCTCTTTCATTCCTTGAGTTGTGATGGCCGGAGTCCCAAGTCGAATTCCCGACGGATACATTGGCGGGTTGGTATCATGCGGGACAGTATTATAGTTGACGACAATATTGGCTACTTCCAAAGCTTCGGCGACAATATTGCCAATCACTTTTTGCGGCCGCAAATCAACGACTAACAAATGACTGTCAGTCCCCCCACAAGTCAAAACAAATCCCTCTTTTTGCAAAACTTCAGCCAGTTTTTTGGCATTATTGACGATTTGTTGGGCGTATTTTTTGAATTTGGGATTTTGGGCTTCTTTGAAACACACCGCAATTGCGGCTGTGACATTGTCATGCGGCCCGCCCTGAAGTCCGGGAAAAATAGCTTTATCAATCTTTTTGGCCATATCCGGATCACGTTTCAAACCCCGATTGGTTACTAATAAGACCGCGCCTCGCGGCCCGCGCATGGTCTTGTGGGTCGTAAACATCACAACATCAGCATAAGGCACGGGCGATGGATATGCTCCGCCTGCAATCATCCCGGCAATATGGGAAACATCAGCCAAAATCAAAGCTCCGCATTTATCGGCAATTTCGCGCCATTTCTTCCATTGCAAAATCCTGGGATATGCTGTAGTGCCAACAACAATAATATCCGGCTTTTCTTTTTTAGCCAGTTTCGCTGCCTTGTTCATATCAATCCAACCATCTGATTCCACGTCATACTGGACTGATTTGAAATAGCGGCCGGAAAAAGTCACGTCTGGATGTCCGTGTGTCAAATGTCCCCCGCCTGATAAGCGCAAACCCATGATTTTGTCCCCGGGGCGAAGTAATGCAAAGTAAACTGCAGAATTGGCCGGACTTCCGGAATAAGGCTGGACATTGGCATGAGGTACGTTGAATAACTCTTTCGCGCGCAGAACAGCTAACTTTTCAACCTCATCTACGTAACGATTGCCCTGATAATACCGCTTATTGGCATAACCTTCGGAATATTTGTTGGTGAGAACCGAGCCAATCGCTTCACGTACCGCTGTCGAGGCGTAATTTTCCGAAGGGATCATCTCCAAGACCTCTGTCTCCCGTTTTTCTTCGAGTTTGATGAGGTTTGCGATTTCCAGGTCAGTTTTATTTAATTTGTTCATGATAGTCTCCTTTTATATAGAATAAATATAATATAGCAGAAAGGGCTGGAACAAGCGAAGCTAGTTTGGAGCAGGACTATCAGATCATATGGTACTAAATAGTAGTCTATTTTTTGCTGCTTTGCAACGGGGAAAACGTTTCATGAAAAGATGGGGCTGAGATGACTGAATTTATGGCCGTTAAATACCAGTTTGTATCCTACTCCTTGGGCCACATAATCAGAAACATAAGGGTAATATTTCGGCAATTTTCCATCAAGTAACATCGATTTGAAACTCATGATCAGGTCTCCATGCGTGACTACGACTACCTCAAAACCCGCATGTTTTTGCAAGATGTCGTCAACTGTCTCTTTGATCCGGGTGAATACCTGACCCAATCTTTCTCCGCCTTTTTTAATATATTTTTCCTGGTAAAAATTTCCCTCGATTTTAAAAATCAAAGTCAGCGGTTTCCCTTGGAGCGGAGTACTCACATCCATGAGTCGATCATCCTGAGTAATTTTTAGTTTATGAGGGCGGGCTATAATTTCCGCTGTTTGGTAGGCCCGGGTCAAAGGACTTGAGTAAATAGCAGCAATTGGTTTACTTTTAAGCGCCAGGGACAATTTGCGCGCCTGGGTTTTGCCTATTTGAGACAAAGGAAAACCCGGCAATCTGCCATGAAAAACCTTTTGCGGGTTTTCATAAGCTCCGTGTCGGCAAATATAAATCGTGGTCATAATATTTACCCTTGATAAACCTTGTGGCAAGTACTGCAAACTGCGACATATTCAGCTTTTTTGCGGCCCGTAGTGCCAATTGAGACCTCGGTACTTCCCGAAACGCGCTCGGTGTGAGCGGCACGACCCCCACATTTGACGCAAATGGAATATTGCTCGATGCACTCATCAGCTTTTTTCATAAGTACACGTGTAGCCCCATATTCCTTTTTGCGATAATCAAAAATCAAACCGTTCACATAAACATCAATACCCTGTGCTAAAAGCGTATCAACCACACCCATAAAACTGGTCTTTGGGAAAAAATGTACCGCATCAATGATCACTTTTTGGATCCCACCACTCCCCACGTAGTGCAAAATTTTTTCCGGTTTGTTCATGTCAATATAAATCACTGGCAATGGTCGTTCATCATGCGAACGGGTATGTCCCATGCCGCCATTACTTAAGGCTTCGGCTTTAAAACACAAAACACTAAAATCGAGATCTGAGAGAACTGAAAAAAGGGTAAGAAGCTTGGTAGTTTTACCGGCAAACATGGGGCCAGCAATGACCGTCAATTTGCCTTTTTTGGGTTTAAGTTTATTTGCCATGATGCTTTTGCAATTTTTGTCGGACTACTTCCCAAATCTCAGAACCCACCTGCTCAATCGGTTTTGTCGCATCAATGACTACATAACGCTGGGGATTTTTTTGGGCTAATTCTAGATATCCGACATAAACTCGCTCATAAAATTCTTTTTGTTGCAAATCCAGTCGGTCGCGCGGTTTTAAAGATTTATTTCGGCGTCTCAGTCCCTTTTCGATGGGTACATTCAAAAGTAAAGTAAGGTCAGGGATGGCTCCGTTGACGGCCAGTTCATTAAGCTCAGCAATTTTCTCCGGGCCCAACTTTCTTCCATATCCTTGATAAGCGATACTTGAATCCACGTAGCGATCGCAAACAACAATATGCCCGGCTTCAAGAGATGGAAATATCACCTGTTCCACGTGTTGCGCCCGAGCTGCTGCCATCAAATATGCTTCAGTCGTTGCTTCAAGATCTACGTTTTCACTACTATGAGTAATTGCTCTGATTTGTTCGCCGATGCGCGTGCCCCCTGGTTCGCGGGTGACTTTGACATGATAACCTTCCTCATGCAAATGACTAGCTAAAATCTCTACCTGAATAGATTTGCCGGCCCCTTCGCCTCCCTCAAATGTAATAAAATATCCGCGCTTCATATAACGAAACTTATAGTAACAAAATTATATTGTGAGCGCAATACGGCAGCCGGAAAGAATTTATTCAATAAGTTACGAAATGAAGTTAACTTCCGGATTATAGTTTCCTCCTCTTCAGAAGAGGAGGTCAGGAGGAGTTGTTTAAGTAACTAACTCACCCTAACCCTCTCTTACCAAGAGAGGGAATCTATAATCCAAAACTTAGATTTTCATTTCGTAATTCAGGTTAAACTAACTCCAAGATGAGTAATGATTTCAAAGTGGATTTGTTCAATAGACAAATTGGCATCAATAGTAATATGCGGAATCATTTGCAAGACTTTTTTATAAGCCGCTAGTTTTTCTTCAAGTAATTCCCTTTTTTCAAAAGACCCCAAAGCCTCACCTGTTTCTTGGTATCTTTTCTTGATTCGACTAAGCACGTGGACCGGATCTATATCAAAATAAAATAAGTAATCTGGCTGAGGTTCAAAATGCGCAAACTCGCGTGAAATCCAATCTCGGTCTTTTTCAGACCTACCTTGATAAACCAGCGCACTTACATAATTTCTCAAACTTATCACCCAGTCTCCTCTTTTGAGCGCCGGTTGGATGATTTGTCGCACGCGATCAGATCTATCTGCCATCAAAAGATATACTTCAGTCAAACGATCAATATTCCGAAGTTTTCGCCAAGTTGACAAAATGGTTTTCATTTCCGGTGTCGGATGATAAACGATTTGGGTGGTAATTTTCTGTTTGGATAAATAATCACGTAACAGCTTGGCTTGGGTTTCTTTACCCGTGCCACTTATGCCCTCAAAAACAATCAGTTTTTCTTTTTTCATAAACTTGATTTAGAATCTAATATTGTATCTCAATTTTCCTTAAATCCCGGAATGCAGCCATATTTCATTCCCGGAGTGATATGTATTTACATTCCAGGATTTTGGGGATTTTGTAGAAACAAACTGCTGACTTCGTATACTGAAGAAAGTGTCGCATCGGCAATTTCGCTTTTTTCATCCGACCAGACCAAACAGGTTTTCATCCCCAGTTGTTTGGCCGGAACCAAATCAATCGCTTCCCGATCGCCAATCATGAGATGTGCAGAAGGTGCCAATTTAGTTTTATCCAAAATATATTCAAAACCTTTGGGATTTGGTTTGGTGACACCCACTGTTTCTGAAGTCACCATTTCTTCAAAAATTTCAGGATTAATACCTAAAACAGCCAAAGTTTGTTTGTGTTTTTCGATAACTCCGTTGGCCAAAGTAAAATGGCGGAAGTTTTTGAGTTTGGCAAATAGAGCAATCAATTTTTCATCTCGCTGGACATATTTGCGGCGGTCAAAATAATTTTCCATTTCTACTGCAGCTTCTACGATAGAAATTCTACTCAAAAAAGCTGCGACTTGAGTGGCACTGCCAAACTTGTGTTTATGTGTGTCCTCAAACTCGATCACTGTTTTTTTCTTCGACCAACCTGTGTGGTTCATGATCGTCTGATATTCGGCTTGCCGCACGTCTTGCCACAACGCAGCGTTAGGTTTATAAAACGTTCCGTCAAAATCCCAGATCAAAACCTTGATTTGCGAAAACCTGTTAGCCATATTTTAGACGTTTTTTGATCAGAACTACAAACTCTGTTTGCGCTTTCTTATTTCTAACAATATTTATACCATCGGTTTTGACTATTATAACCGGTATGGTTTTATTTTCCGATAGCCACTTGTGATTCAGATCATCGAGGAGTTCTAAATATTTATTCGGAATGCTCTGCTCATAAGTCCTGGCTCGCGATTTGATTCGATCACGTAGAACCGTCAACGAAGTTTCCAAGTAGATGAGCAAATCGGGACGCGGAAAATATGGCTCAAATGAACGGTAGATTTTTTGGTAAAGCCGCCACTCGTCATCATCCATATGTCCCAAAACGTGTTGGGCTTTGGCATAAGAAAATACATCCTGTTGCAGCAAAGTGTCCTGAACTACCGAGCGAGAACTGAGAAGTTTGGGAATTCCTAGTATCTGACTCACCTTCTCTAGGAGAAAAAACGCCTGCGAGTGAAATGCCCACCTCTCCATATCTTGGTAAAATTTTGGTAGAAAGGCATTGGTACCGAAGTTTTCTTCAAGCAAATGGAACTTTAAATGGTTGGCAAGCAACTTAACTGCCGTAGTTTTACCAGATCCCATCGTTCCCATGATCGAAAGATAGTGCTTTTTCCTGTTGTTTTTCATCAACTAGAATGATCTGTGCCAGTTTATTCCATCCTTTATTTATAGGCTAGTTCCATCCTCTGTCTATAGTCTTCAATCTCTTGTTTATAAGATGCAAATTCGCCAGGTGTCATTATATTCCAATGATCTGGCTGGTCACCTCGTTGAATGATAGCCCGCTTGGGACTTAAAACAATAATAGATGTTTGACTTAACAAAAGTTTATCAACCACTCGTACAGCTTGGTGTAAATGTGAATTCACTTCTGGTGCTGTTGCAGGTAAGGCGAAGCGGCCATCAGACATCCTTACAGGCCGGCTAGTCAGTTTTTGAGCTCTCTCACTCATATATTTGCTAAAGATATAGAATAAAATCTCGCGCGTGTCAACTACTATACTTTGTCTTTTTATCAAGTTTGCAGATTCACTTGACTATTACGCTCTGATCCTCTACGATTTCGAGACTGGAGTTTTAGCCGGGCAGGAAATTTAAGCAAAATTTATGTGTGGAATTTTTGGCTACGTTGGCCCTAAATCAAACGGCGCTCAGATCGTGTTTGATGGACTCAAATCTCTGGAATATCGGGGATACGATAGCTGGGGCGTGGCAGAAGTACCACTTCATAACTCCCCTTCATCCCCTCTTATCTTAAGAGGGGAAATTCCTCCCCTTAGGATCAGGGGAGGTCAAGAGGGGTTACGAACCATCGTAGTCAAAAAAAAGGCCGGGAAAATAGGCAGCTCAACCGTTTACGACCTCCCCCCGAGCAGTTTCGCTCTTGGCCACACCCGTTGGGCCACCCACGGCGGAGTGACTGACATCAACGCCCACCCGCATCTGGATTGCACCAAATCAATCGCCATTGTCCACAACGGTATTTTCGAAAACTATGATGAGATCAAAAAAGCACTCACAAAAAAGAATCACAAGTTTATTTCCGAAACAGATACCGAAGTAATCGCACATATGATTGAAGAGTATTTTTGTGGATCTAACTCCACCTTACCTCCTCTTAAAAAGTGGAGAAGTAATTCCCCTCTCAATAACCCCACCCTTCCTCCCCTTAATTTAAGGGGAGGTGAGGAGGGGTTAAATGTGAATCATAATAAGTTAGATTTCCCCCAAGCAGTGCGGGCAGCCTTTAACCAAATGCAGGGCTTAAATGCTATCATTGCCATAAACCATCAAACCCGAGAATTTGTGGCTGTACGCAATGGTTCTCCGCTCGTTATTGGTTTTGGTGATCATGAAAACTTCTTAGCTAGCGATGCTGCCGCCCTTTTACCCTACACCAAAAATGTCCATTTTATGGAAGATGATGAAATGGCAATTGTTTCTAATAAAAATGTAAAAATCGTCAACGTCCGCACAAACAAACCGGTGACTTTTAAACCCCAAAAACTTAATTGGTCTGTGGCACAGGTGGATTTAGGAAAATATCCCTATTTCATGCTTAAAGAGATCCATGAACAACCAAAAATCATCGCCGACATCGCCCAAACCACTAGCACTCACGTCGAAAAACTCGCCCAAACTATCAAAAAATCATTTGGCACTTATATGGTCGGTTGCGGCAGCGCTTCTTATGTCTGCATCGCTGGTAGTTACTTGTTTTCCAAAATTGCCAAGCGGCATGTCAATTGGGCTATAGGCAGCGAATTTGGCTACCATTTGGATTTTTTGACCAGTAAAAGCTTGGTGATGGCCCTATCCCAATCCGGAGAAACCATGGATACGCTTGAGTCAATCAAAAAAGCCCGGGCCCGAGGGGCCAAAATTTTTGCGCTTGTTAATGTCATGGGTTCAACTCTTTACCGCGAAGCTGATTATAAAATGCTAGTTGGGGCCGGACCCGAGAAAAGTGTGGCTTCAACCAAAGCGTTAACTGCCAAACTTAGCCATCTCACTCTTTTGGCTTATGCTCTGGCCGGTAAAATTGGAGAAGGCAAAAAAGTGATTTTGCAGGCCGCCGCATCCACTAAACAAGTTCTTTCGGAAGCCAATATCAAAAGATTGCAAAAGTTAGCTGATAAACTCAAAAGCGCCCGTGACATCTATGTCATCGGCCGCGGCCTTTCATATCCGGCCAGTCTTGAGGCAGCGATCAAAATCAAAGAAACTGCCTACATCCACGCCGAGGGCATGGCGGCAGGTGAACTCAAACACGGACCTTTGGCTCTGGTGGAAAAGGGTGTACCTTGCATCGCTTTTTTGCCAAATGATGAAACTTATGGTGCCAATTTGGCTGGAGCTATGGAAATGAAAGCCCGCGGCGGATTTATAATCGGCATTTCCCATAAGCCTCATGAGATTTTTGATTATTATTTGCCCGTTACTGACGCCCGCGAGGCAACGATCATTCCCAATGTCGTGACCGCACAGGCTTTGGCTTATTACATCACCATCTACCGCGGCCTGGATCCGGATAAACCCAGAAATTTAGCCAAAAGTGTGACTGTAAAATGAAAATCAAAGCCGTCATTTTTGATATGGATGGCGTCTTAGTCGACTCGGAACCAGTCCATTTTCAAGCAAATAAATCGTTATTCGCCGAATACAGTAAACGTTATAGTCTAACTCACGTCAAAGAGTTTACCGGTCAACGCATTGTTGAAGAATATGCCAAGTTGCAAAAGCGCTGGTCGCTTCCCGATAGTGTAAATAGATTGGTGCAAAAACGTGACCAGCTATTTAAATCTCTTATTGAAAATACGCTTGAATTAGCACCCGGTGCCTTAGAGCTTCTACAATTTCTGAAAAAGAAGAAAGTCCCAGTGGGACTAGGTACTAGTGCTCTATCCTGGTATATAGATTTTGTGATGAACAGATTCGGCCTGCGTGAGTTTTTCCCAGTAATTGTTGGTAGTGACCATGTCAAACAAGGCAAACCGCACCCGGAGGTTTACCAAAAAACCGGCCGAGCACTAGGTGTGGCACCCGAGTCGTGTGTGGTTTTGGAAGATGCATTGACCGGAGTGGCTGCAGCCAAGGCCGCTCAAATGATCTGTTTTGCTATTCCCGGGATTTATACCAAACAGTTAGATTATTCTGCTGCTGATAAAATTTTCCCAGACCTAGTTGCCGTAAAAAATCATTTGGCAAAGTTAATTTAAAAACCAACTACTACCAAAATATATGTTCCGACCTAAAAAACCTACTTCCTGGAACCACGAAGCCCGTTGGTACAACGAATTGGTAGACGTCAAAGGCCAATATTTCCATGAACACGTGATCATCCCCAAATCGTTGCAACTTCTGGATCTCAAACCCGATTCAACACTCCTTGACTTGGCTTGTGGCAACGGCATTTTGGCCCGCTATTTACCAAAAGCGGTGACATACTATGGTATTGATGCAGCTCCCAAGCTCATCCAATTTGCCAAAAACAAAGATAAAAATCCGCGGCACCATTTTGTAGTCAGCGACGTGACACAAAGTCTCGCCTTAACCACCAATTTTACCCACGCGACAGTCATTTTGGCTTTGCAAAACATCAAAGATGCAACTAATGTCATCACTAACGCAACCCGTTTTCTCAAACCCAAAGGTAAACTGCTGATCGTCCTCAACCACCCCTGTTTTCGCATTCCCCGCCAATCCAGTTGGGAAATTGATCCCCAAAACAAACTCCAGTACCGCCGCATCAACCGGTATCTGTCACCACTTGAGATACCGATCAACATGCACCCCGGCCAAATTGGCAAATCCATCACCTGGACGTTTCATTTACCCATCTCTGCTTATTCCGAAATGATCACAAACAATGGTTTTATGATCGAAAAGTTGGCAGAGTGGACTTCTGACAAAATCAGCGTCGGATCTGCGGCGAAAATGGAAAATAGAAGTCGCAGTGAGTTCCCTTTATTCTTAGCTCTCCTGTGCCACAAAAACTGATTATACTCTTCACACAGGATATCCCATACCTTGCTCTATCCGATCCACAACTTCTAGAAAAGCATCAACCAAAAAGGGATCAAAAGCATGCCCCTTTTGGGCGGTAAAATAACTCCTAACTTCGTTTGCTGGCATTGCTCTTCTGTATGGCCGGTCACTTCGCATCGCATCCCAAGTATCAGCAAGAGCCAAAACACGCGCCGGCAAAGGAATCCGTCCGCCTCGTAATCTATGGGGATAACCCGTCCCGTCCCATTTTTCCTGGTGATAACCTACCATCTCCACCTCCATTGGACTAAATAATTCGGGGAGAGCCTGCATGACTTGTACAGCATACCGTGGATGTTCGCGAATAAGATCCCGCTGTTCTCTGGACAAATTGTGACCTGCAGGCGTATCAATGATTGTTTGTGGAAGGTCTAATTTACCAATATCATGAAGAAAACCACCTCTTTCCATACGACAAAGTAGTTGAGAATTGATTTTAGGCAAAAGTGCCTCACCTGCTCTCCGTACCAACTCTGCCACCCTTTGACTATGCGCAAATGTTTCCGGATCTTTATGTTGGAACAAGTCTCTAAGAGTTGTAACCAGTCTTGGATAATTCACACCATTACTCGTATCCACAACTAACATTAAATGCCGTTTCTCTGGTAAACAAGCAGGAAATACACCTAAAACAAACGGCCCTGTTCGAGGACCATCTACCTTTTTAAGAAACGGATAAGGTTGAACGATGTATTTTGTCCTTTTTTCCTCATTTGGAAAACCAGCCGCTAACAACTCCGTAGGCACTGAAGAACTTAAACTACGATGTAACGGAGACAACTGCCCTTCAGCCGCAAGACGATAAACCTCTGCACTCCCAGGAGTACTTAAGTCGGATCGTATAACGAGATAATCATTGGAATTGGTGGCGCCGTTAGAACGCTCTAACGGTAAAACATGCAGAAGATCAGGTTTATGCGCATAATGGCCGTTACCCCGAGCACCTTCACCTAGTCTTAACACCATAAGTCTTTTAAAATCAACCGACGGGTTGAATAGCTTTAAACCTCTTCTATGTTTTGTATCCTTTTAATCCGTTTAGATACTTTCAAGTTACATGTTAAAGAAAGCAGGTGCAGTTTTCATACCTATGGGAAGATATAAAATACGTTCGACTGGATGACCTGTTTCTTGATAATGACGTAGCGCCGCTTGTTCTGTGTCCACCGGAAGCGTTGATTCCGGTTCGTAAAAAACAAAGCTTTGATTAAACGCGTCACAAAGGCCACAAACAATTTCTAATCGGAAAAATTTATCTGTCGTCTGTATTACTTTCAATGTAACCGGAACCTCTGAAATGACCTCGGTCATAAAATTGACTCACTCTTCTTCCGCGATCTTACTCGCTAGTGGAGCAGTTTGCTTGATATATTTAGCGTGTTTTTTTTGATTGTAAGGAACATCAACATCTGAAGTCAGTTCCTCAAAAGTCAGCGCACAAATCCGCATCGTGGGATAAAGCGCGACCGGCATCCGGCCCATGTTTCCGAGTTCCATAACGACCACTCCATCCCAACCCGGTTCAAAAATAGAAGCAGTCGAGTGAACCACAATTCCCAAACGACCAAGTGAAGAACGCCCCTCAAGCCGAGCCAGCAAATCGTTGGGTAATGTAAATGATTCGATGGTGGTAGCAAGCACAAAATCTCCGGGTTGCAAAATGAACGCCTCACCCATTTTCACAATTTGTTCTTCCATCATGCTCTCTGCCAATTTCTTGTCATGCGGATCGATAAAAGCAAACCGACTGTGTTTAAATACGCGAAATGTGGTCCCCAGGCGCAAATCTATGGAACAAGATCCCAGCTGAGTAGTCAGATCTAAAGTTGGTTTAAATGTAATGCGTTTATTTTGCAGTGCCTTTTTGATATCGCGGTCAGAAAGAATCATAATGCAATTATCCAATAATCAAATTATCCAATCAACTAATTAAAGTTAGGACTTACGAAGTTTTATGTGATTTAGATTGTCATTCCCGCGAAAGCGGGAATCCATAAGTTTTATTTGTATAGATTATCCGGTCCCTCCAAAGGCGAGCAGGCAAGCCGGATAATGACAAGGTGCGTAACTCATGTCAAGTATTTCTTTGAGATACAAGTATATCAAACTTCGGTCCTGATTTGACTGGAAACGACAATATGGTTTTTCTTTGCCATCAAAAGTTTCCAAACTAACAAACTACTGATTAAAAACAGAAATGTATAAAATACCACTCTGATCAATACTTCTTTTTCAAATCCCAAAAATAATCCTCGGTCTTTACCTTGAACAATCGCCGCTTTGGCTTCGGAAATATACTCATCTACAGTGGGATGTCCGGGATACATTTGTTTAACCAGCCTAAAGTTGTTGGAAGCTTTTGTATAATATCCGTTCCAAAAATAAGTCAAGCCTTCACGCCACTTTTCAAATACTGGATTTTTTTGAACGGGGATTTGATTGGTATCTAGTAAACTTTTTATATCAGCGGTATCGCGCAAAAAATTATAATTCCCCAAAGTTCCCTCTACTCCAAAAGTAACAATACCTACTACTTCAGTTTTGCTGTTAAATGCGGGACCACCACTCGTACCCCGTTCAATTGAGGCATCAGTTTGAATGAGCAACCGCCCAGTGTTATCATGCTTCAAAGCGCTCACAATTCCTTGAGTGACTGATTGGGTACGGGCAGCGTTGGTGTAATCAATAAGTGAATTTCCACGACTATCCCCTTCTACCAACGACGGAAATCCGAGGATAACCAAAGGTTCACCGGGTTTCAAACTGCTACTGACTCCCAAAGTCACTGCCGGGAATCGTTGACTTCCCGTGTCTTTTAATTTAA
>LCEX01000030.1 GCA_000995415.1 Candidatus Gottesmanbacteria bacterium GW2011_GWC1_43_10 | reverse complement strand
AGGCCGAGCGAAGATGGCGCGGCGAGTGTCCGGCCGCACTCGCCGCGCCTACCTTTGTTTGAAATCAGTTCGAATTTTTTCAAAAACGTTCACCATTTACAGAGTTTAGAACTTGCTGTTTATATAATAATATTTAACCAATAAATAAATCCGATATTGTTTATCGAAACTGTAAAAGTACACCTCGGAAGTGTACTAGCTTGACACATCGGGATTTTGCGATAACGTAAGTTTAAAATCCCGGATTGTAAATATATTTCAATCCGGGAGTGAAAGAATGATTTGCGTTTAAAAAACTGCTTTTTATGCATAAACAATGCAATTTAAGGAAACTGGAATTAGTTTTCGGAGCAGCTTAAACGATACTGCGTCGTGTGCGATGAGATGGGACGCGAGCATATTCGAAAACACAGAAACCCAAAAGAAGCTTCGGAATGTATAGCTTACTTAGAAAAGCATCTCACTACCGTTGGCTTTTTAGGACATGGGGGCGGAGTGTATCTTCGATCTGTCCGAGAAGAAGTAGAATTCAACACTCAAGCTCGAGCTCAACATTTACAGGTAGTACCTGTATCTTATTGGTCCGAAGACACAATTTACTATCCGATTCTTGATAGGGCAAAACCTATAGATACGGTCGTGATTGAGAGAGGGAATGCAGCGTTTCCCTTAGTCAAAGCGTGTTTCGCAGATTTACGCCGAGCGCACAATGTGGGACTTGTTTATGGTGATAGATGGCCCAACAATATTCTGGTTTCAGATAATAGAGTTTGGAATATTGATTTTGATGTAGCCTACGAAGGCCCATACACTCGTGAACTTGAAGTGGCAGAAGCGATTTATTACATCGCGTCTAGATCTCAAGGAAAACTTACCGAAGAACGCCTATTACAGCTAATTGGCCAACCCTGGTTTGAACTACAAATGATGCAGACCTTTCTGTCCGGACATCACATCATCCAAGCAGATTAGCAAAGGATATTAACTGAATTTCTACGCTCGAAACTTTCATTTAAGTAAGGGTTTTTGAGTCATCAGATTGACAATTACCTTGACAAAAAGGCGGACAATTGGTAGAATACACCCACCATGTACCAACCAAAATTTGCTTTTACTCCAGCCTTGATCAACCACCTCACTGCGATCGAACGGCTTTACGGCCAGTTGATCTCCGAACGGCTGATCCCGTCTTTGAGCCTTAAGCTGACCGAGGAAAACAAGATTTTGGCTACCCACTATTCGACCAGCATCGAGGGCAATCCTTTGTCCCCGCGCGAAGTTACAAATATCCTTCTTGATGACTCGATTCCCACCACCAAGAGCGAAAAAGAGGTCAAAAACTACTTTGACGCCCTAAATCATGTTTCAGTACTGGCCATGCAGCGTAAGACTCTATCTACGTCCTTGGTACTCGATCTACACCGCTTTGTGATGCGGGAGATTGATAAAAAACAACCAGGCCGGTTTCGTGACTCCGGGGTCATTGTAGGGCACCGTAACCTGTCTGGATTGGTCGTCAAACACAATCCGCCGGCCCACAACAAAGAGGCCATCAAAAGCCGCCTGGAGGACCTGTTTGACTACCTCAACCGCCCCTCTGATTTGAGCCCTTTGATCCAAGCCGGTATCCTTCACCATGAAGTAGCTTATATCCACCCGTTTTACGATGGCAATGGCCGGGTCACGCGGCTTTTAACAGCCTATTATTTGTTACTTCATGGCTATGAAGTCACCAAATACTTCATTTTGGACGATTATTATGACCTAGACCGTCTCGAATACTCTGATAAGTTACATTCTGCTGATACAGGCAACAAGACAAAATGGATCGAGTATTTTCTCGAGGGGATTGCTCACTCCCTGAAAGCGGCTTTAGAGCGCATCCATGACCTGACCGAGCGGCAAATAGAATCAATCAAAGGCGATAAGCGGGTACTCGTCACCAGGCGTGAGGAAGAGGTGCTGCAAATCGTGGTAGAACTTAAAAAGATTAAAACTCAAGACGTGGTAAAACGCTTGCAAGTTTCCCGCCAACAAGCCCAGTCATTACTTCACAATTTAGTTGAAAAGGAAATATTGGAAAGAGTCGGCATCACTAAATCGAGCTATTATCAGTTGAAATCACAAAGAATTTGAGGCGCCCCTGGGAGGAATTGAACCTCCAACCTCATCGTCCGAAGCGATGCGCTCTATCCAATTAAGCTACAGGGGCAATCTATTTCTATACCAAATATTGTTTCTAGCTGTCTTGCGCCTATGACAATTTGCACATCTTACTTCACATTTTTTCATCTCTTCTTCAATTTTTTTTATAGTGCTGTTTTTTATCAAATGTGAAATGTCAGATATCTTGTTTTTACTATGATCGAATTCTAGAACAACCGGATCGTTTTCCCCACAATCAACACATGAATACTTAAGCAAATAGTTTAAAACATACTCTCGGTTCTGTTTCCTAATAATGGAATTTCTCTTTTTAGCCTTATGCAAATAGTAGTCACGGTTATTATTGTAATGATTGCGAACCTCTCGTCTTGTGCATGTCTTACATGTTTTTTGTCGTATACCTAGTGATTTAAACTTAAAATTGAATTCTTCTAAGGATTTAATTTTTTTGCAACGAACACACTGTTTCACCTTTAAAGTATATCTTATTTGGTCCTCGAAATCCACAATAAATTCCGAAGTTTATTCTAACCTCAATTATTAAACCTTCACTGTTCTGGCACTTCCACTACTTCTTCCCGTTTTTCGCGGATGAAGGAGGTCCATTCTTCCACAACTTCAATAATGGTTTTGAGAGGCGCCTCGATTAAAAAATCCAAAATCACGGTCAAAAAATTGATTCTGGCCAAACCTTTGGATAAATACACGCCCGTACTCAAAAAGGGGAGCGTCAAAATATTAAGTAAGTAACTCACGATATTTTCTTTGTCCGAGGTGACTTTGAGTTCCGAAGCGGTAAAGCGCACCCGGAAACCAAACAGCAGTACCAAGGATAAAAAGGCAAAAAAGATGACGATGCCCAAAACCGTAAATTTTAGTTGCAGCAAAAGATAAGTGATGCCGCCGAAAACTGCTAGAAACAATAATAAATAGATGATCGCAAAAATTTGTGATAAAAGTGATTCCTGGTGCTGGGTAAGGATCGAAAACGGCAGTTGTTTCGGCACCTGGTTTTGGTAAACCACGGTCTTGAGTTTGGCTATGATCCGCTCGGTGTTGGCCGCATCCGGAGCCCTGATAGTCAGACCTATAAGCCACATCATTCCCGGTGGGACGATGACATTTATGCCGAGCGGGAGATAGTTTAGGCCCCCAAAGCGGTAGAGTTCATACGGAATTTCGATAAGTAACGCCAACATTACCTTGGTGACGAAAATATACAAAATGCTTCTGACGATCCCGCGGTTGACTTTTTGTTGGATTTGGTCGTATTTGGTTTGGCAAATAGCCCGAACCTTGCCCTCAAAAGTATTTGGATCTTCCAAAGTCGCTTGGGTTTTGCTACCAACTTCTTTGACCAGTTGTTTAAAGATTTCGAATGCAGCTACTTGTTTTTGAATGATGCGGAAGAGTTTGTCTTTGTGGGGAAAACTCAAGTGTTTTTCAATTTCGGTATAGACGCTATGAAATCTCCCTGCCAGTGCATCCAAAGTTTCAGTTTTACCTGCCAACCAGTCAGGAAATTCTTTGACCAATAGGTGATAGCGCATGATTTCCTCGTCTGATTTGGCGAGCGCTCGATGGATCGCGAGGTAAATCTGGATTTCTTTTTCATGTTCACTCACATCATCCCGCCAGATAAAATACTGCCGAAACCAAGTGTACATGAGTATCACATACGGCTCGCGGTTTGACGGATCAACTGCTTCTTCAATTTCGCAAGAGGCGATACCCCAGACCCACGGTCGCAGCTTTCCCGAAGTCACACCAGTACTCATGGTCGTGAGTTTACCCAAAAAGACTAGGTATTTACTGATGATGCGAGCCACATCTTTGACCTTGCTTTTAGGTACTGTGTCATTGGGTAAGTACCGCGCCCAGATAAGTTCGCGCAGGAGCACTTGGGCCAGTCTTTCCGTATCGTGGCTCGCGCGCTCCCACAGTAATCGCCGCAAAATGCGTTCAATCGCATTTCTCCGCAGGACGTGTTCCCCCTTGTATTCGACGATGTTGCGGATCCGCTCGTAAATATGAGCAATCGTACCCAGTACTTCACTCACGCGGATCGCCGGTTCGGCGCCGCGGTTATAAAGCTCCAGGCTTTTTTGCCGCTCATCCAGAAATTCTTGGGCAATCTGGGATAGCTGCAGCTTGGTTTCAACCACAGTCGGTACCAGAATCTGCGCCGGAGTGATTGCTGTCGGCTTTTCCGGCTCGGAACTGAATAAAGTCACCATAGTTAGTTATGGTGTAATGGTACAGCTTCTTGGGGTGAATGTAAATTACCGTGAAACGAGCAAATATTCGCCGAGGTCCGGCAAATCCTTGCTGAATATGGAATCAAGAATCAGGAGTAACTATTCCTTATTTATTACAGATACTTTCCGGCCTCAAGATAGAATCAACTTGTCTATTTGCTCGCCTCGCTAAAACTCCTGCGAAGCGAGTAGAATGATCTGCATCTTTTATTCAGCAGCAAAAATAGAAAACGGCCAAGCACTCACAACTATTGTACTGAAAAATTCCTTTCGGCTCGTAATACTGCTATAATTCTGACTTAAATTAACTCAGGAGACATATATCATGATGCAAGAGCGCGGTGATGGATTAACCACATCAACTAAAAACGCATACGCCGGTCTGGAACTCAGTCCATATGCCAATTTGTCCCCGCAAGAACTACTCCGATTGGAAATTAAGACTGAGCGGGTTGAACAAATAGCGTTGAACCAAATCGTGGTTGATGCAGGAATTACCGATGATCAACATGTTACAGCTTTAGCAGAATCAATGAGCGGTCCACGAGGACAACTATCAAGTCTTATTGTTCGAGCCAGGACAGTAGATCAAGATAGCATCAATTACGACGTCATCGACGGTTTTCATCGGGCTAAAGCATTACTACAGTTGGGAAAATCCACATGTGTTGGTAAAGTAGTATATGGCTGCAGTGACGAAGAGCTTTTTGATTTACGGGTACTGGCAGCAAATTCTGTTCGTAGTGTCTCCTTCTCAAGGATTGCTACTTGGATGCAAAGCTCATTTCGGCAAACGCCTTGGTATGTTAGAGGTTTAAGCTTAGTACAAATATGTACATTACAAATGACGGGAGGAAAAGGTAGTCGTCTGGGACTGACTCCTGAAGAAGCAAAGCAAGCACAAGAATGGATTGAGGAGAAAGTCAGAAGATGGAGTCGACCAGTCTCTGCAATTTTTAATATTGCACGTGCCTATGAGGCAGCAGATCCGAATTTGATCTATCAAGTACGTGTTGGCGGAGGCGGATCACACGGAAAGCATGGGGAGTTAAGTCCTGCCAGATTTTCTGCCATCGTCGTCCCTTTAGCAGGTGAATTTGATTTGCAAAGAAGGTTGGTTGAAGTAGTGTTAAAACACAACTTCGTGGCTAAGGACGCGGAGATCCTGGCAAAAGCAGTTGCCTTTGTCAAGGAAATTCCCCGTTTAGTCGATGAGATTATTGCCAACCCTGATATTGCGTTAGAAACGTTAAGGAATGATCATGCGGAACCTTCTAAATCGCAAATCAACGAATATCAAACGCTTCAGGTTGGCAGAAAATCACTCACTACTATTTACCGTCGTGAAAGGAGAAGTAAAAACGGTTCACCACCTCCGAAACCAGTAACTGTGGAATCAGCTAACCAAGATAGGCGACTAGATACCAGAATAGAGGAGTTGGAAAGGCAGCTTGAGACCGCTGTATTGTGGTGGAGGAATAGCGAGAAAATTTCCGAAACTGAAAGGGAAATTATGGTACGGTTCATAGAAAAAACAGAGAATTTAGAAGAAATATCAACAGCGATGAGTTTAACCCCTTTCCAAATTTTACAATTTATTCAATTAGCTTATCGGAAATATTTTATCGAACTTCGAGGTAAAAATATTCTTTAGATAGAAAATTTGAAAAAAGAGGGATTTGTCAGTTGACGGACCCCCCCTTTTTAGTAAAGGCAAGAGATGAAGAGGAGTTATTATGATAAGCTAGTTGAACACCTGCATTTCGTAACTCAAGTTAATATATGAATCAGACTGTGGTAGTAGGTATAACCGGGGGGATTGCCGCTTATAAATCACTCGATCTTGTCCGGCTTTTGAAAAAAGCTGGTTTTGACGTGTTCGTCATCATGACTGCACATGCTACAAGGATGGTTCAACCAAGAGATTTTGAAAAAGCATCAGGGAACGAGGTCTTTAGAGACTTATTCGTTAAGGGCTTCAACTTCAATACTGTATTGAATACTAGAAAAGTCGACCATATTGAGCTAGCTGACAAAGCAGATTTATTGGTGATTGTCCCTGCCACAGCCAATATCATCGCCAAATTGGCTCATGGCATAGCCGATGATTTTTTGACAACTACCGCCCTGGCTGTGACCAAACCCACCATCATTTGCCCTTCGATGAATGTCAATATGTGGAACAACCCCGCGACCCAAGAAAACATCCAAAAACTCAAAAAATTTGGCTATCAAATTGTTGAACCGGTATCCGGTATGCTCGCCTGCGGATACGAAGGTAAAGGTAAGCTTAAGGACATAAAGCTTATTTATGATGAAATTTTGCGGCAATTAAATCAAACTCAATTACTAAAGGGCAAAAAAGTTATCGTCACCGCAGGCGGAACTAGTGAAAAAATTGATGAAGTTCGTAGTATCACCAACCGCAGCTCCGGCAAAATGGGAGTAGCTATTGCCGAGGCGTGTCACTTACGGGGTGCAGACGTATTACTTTTTAGATCAAAAACATCGGTCGGATCCAGGTATCCTATCACAGAAAAAATATTTACTTCAGCCAATGATTTATGGACTCTGATCAAAGAAAACGTCCAGGCTTACGACATCTTGTATCAAGTGGCGGCGGTATCAGATTTTCAAGTCGCTCAGTTTTTCAGGGGAAAACTACCAAGTAACAAACCAACAATTATTAAATTAAAACCGCAAATTAAAATTTTAGATCAAATAAAAAAACTGCATCCCCAAATTTTTCTCATAGCTTTCAAGGCTGAACATGGACTATCTGCGTCAGAACTGGTGAAAGTTTCGCTGGAGCGGTTAAAACAATCTCGGGCAGATAGCATCATCGCCAACGATATAAGTAGAAATGATCGCGGCTTCGAAGCTGATACAAATGAAGTGTTTGTCATTTCGCCCGATGCCACAGTCCAAAAAATACCGCATTCAAGCAAGCGGAAAGTAGCGGCGAAAATTGTCGAACATTTACACGCTAGATTTCTTATCAAGAAGTAGTCTTATCTGGCGTTTTATATCTTTTTCTCCAGAAGCGTTGTTGACCATCACCTGATGAGCGATCGTAGGTTTTTCAAAATTAAGACACATTTTTCTGGCATAAGCCATGTCCAAAGGATTTTCCTTTCGCTCGCTTAGCCGTCTTTCTCTTATGCTCGTATCCGTATTTACCAACACAAACTGAATGTCAGACAATTCTTTTAATACAGATTTTCGATATTTTTCTTTGATGAAAGTTTGAGCCACAACCAAATTCTTGTTGGTCCTATAGATATTTTTAATACTTTGGCTGAGTTTAGCGAAAAACTCGCCTCTTTGGGCATCGGTCACCTTACTTTTAGATTTAATTGCTCTTTTCAATTCAGAAGACAGATCCAAGTCCCCGTCGTAGAAGTAAAATCCAAACGACTTTTGAAATATTTTTCCAACATATGTTTTACCAGTACCCGGAAGTCCAAATAAAATAAATACAGACATAAGGTACTATCTAAACTAAATACTGAGGATTGAAATCCTAAACTATATCTGAAATGAAAATTTTGTTGCTCTCAACGAGTCCGGAGTCATCAATAAAGAACCTTAAAGCCTATTATAGCTCAACTAACCAGGAAGATCAGGGACAGCATGAAAAATAGTTTAAATACTAATACAAACCGTCAGAGTATTAGCAATATAAGGGATTAGAACCAATTATACTGCTGAAATGGGAGTTGAGACAAACATTCCTAATGCTTGGGTGGACAGTGCTTGAGAATTTCACTATTCCGAAATAAGATAGTTTTGTCACAGGTAAAAGTTAATCCCTTGTTCGGTGAAATTTCAAAACCCAAGTATACCACTTTAACCCCTCTGCGTTTTATTTCTGTAATTGCAGGTTGAAGATCTGAATCTGAACTACATAGAATTGCGGTGTCTATTTTCTTATCGCAACATAAACTTACTAAATCAACTGCAATTTTAACATCAACGCCTTTTTCCTTAAAAACATATGTCGTTTTTCCATCGGTACTCACTGCCTGAGGTCGTACATTACCAGCGATCAGAAACTCGAATCCCTGTCTTTCAAGGTTTTGTTTCAATACCCGTTGTTTATGGATGAGTATTCTTGATTTTTCTTTTGTCTCTTTAAACATTTTTAGTTTTGCCGCATAAAACGTTTTCTTTGCTATTGTGTACCCCACAAGTACTTCCGCTATAAGCGATGACAAGTCAAGATTGTTCAGGTCAATTTTATGCTTCGGTGTGCCGATTTCTCGTAAGGCGTCCTTAACTTTGTATAAAAGATTTTCTCCGTCTATAAATAAGTAGGTATCCATAACTTCATTATACCACCAAAAAACCTCGCCGAGCTTGCGCTAAGACGAGGCGTGTATAGCTTTATACTACACTATTCCAAATAACATGTCAATACTTTAGATTGTCCTGATGAGCTATATTGACTATTGACAACTTTTGGGTGATGTACCGGATTTGAACCGGCGACCTTCTCCTCCACAGGGAGACGCTCTAGCCAGCTGAGCTAACATCACCATATAATTTTAGAATTTCCTTAGCCCATTCTACAAGATCTTTCACCCTTGCACCAGATGGTTGAACTTTTGACCAAAGTTCTAAGTTCTCAATCCTGTTATCGATCCGTATGTTGTTCTTATGATGAATACTCTCGAATGGCAATAAGTACCTACCTAATTTCTGCTCAAATATTAAACGGTGCTCCAATATTCTTCCAGTTCTATCAGCATATGGGTGGGCTTTATAGTAAACATACAAGTATCCATCTTTACTTTTGTGTCTTTTTTGAGAGTAAGGATATTGCTTACTCAGAAAATGACATTTCTGACAAACTTTTGACTTTCTTTGTTTCAAGCCTCCACAAATTCCACAAGGTCTTTTATCAAGTTGACTCCTGCATCTTGGACATAATTTGTGTCTGCTCGATGCTACATACTTCCTTTTACATCTTTTACAAACATTCATAAAATGAAAATACCAATTTGTGGAGATGATGTCAACTTATTTCTCTATAATTCCTCCTACATTCGCCTCCACAGGGTAGCGCCTAAGCCGTTCGGCACATGCCACCGTTTAAAAATTTCCCCCTCTCCTTTTATAAAATAGAGGGAAATTTAAACAATTATACTCGAAATATTGAGGCTTTACAAAGCAATAAGCAGGCCAAAGGTTTCAAGAGGCTTTTTGAAAAACGCTTTGGCATCATCCCAAGTCAATGCTCCGTCATTGGAAGGGTCGAGTGGCAGGAGGACTGGGAAAGTGACCCGAGTCGCACTTTCCGAAAGCTTGGCGTAAATTTGCCGAGGCAAATAATAAGGTTTAGTCAAAACCAGCCGATATTTACGGTTGGGAACGATATCATAGAGCTCATCGACTTGGGCTAGCCCCTGGTCAAACGCCAGGTTTTTGGCCTCTTTGAGCAATCTTTCCTGTTCATCATAAATCAACAGGCTAAAATCATGGCCTTGGGCGAGGCGATTGATCCAGGTTTTTGCCGTAACGAGTAGGCTAGGCGGGGCTACCAAACTCAAACTGGCAGAAGATTTGGCTACATCTGTCCTATTTTTTTGTAGTATGAACTCATAATTATAAAACCCGGCCGATTTGGAGGTTTTCAGGTGAATTTCTACGCGCGTCCGGTGAAACGGTTCAACCGCAAAAATATTGCTGGTGGTTACTGATATCTCTTTCGGAAGTCCGGTGAGCGTTAGCTGCCACCCATCCTGACTATCGATCAGCGCTTGGCCGGTATTTTCAATATCCACATTCAAGATATAATCCGAACCGGTCACGAGTTTCCCCGGAAAATTGTCAGCCAATATTTTGGCAGAGAGTAGTTGTTTCGGTGTTGCCGCAGTTTTAGCCAAATTTTGGATCGCCAGGTACATCGGAAAAAATTCGCTGGAATTGAGTTTGCGAAAGGAAAAATAGTCAAACGGCGGTCCTTGATAATTGAGTAAAAACGGGGTGACGACGACGATCCGCGGATCACTCCAGGCATTGGTAAAAGCTGTGATGTAATTTTGAGCCACTTGGTCAGGAGTCGCGAACCGGCGATTGCGGTAAATCCCATCGCTATGTTGCCAACCGGTTTCAGTGATAAATACGGGCAAATTACTAGCTCCATAATTTTCCAGTAAATTTAGTTCCCAGGCAAAAGTCCGCACTGACCCGCGGCCACTAGCCAAAGGACTGCCACTAAAGTCCGGGTTGGGATAGGAGTGTGATGTCCAACCATCGATCGACTTAAATATCTCCGGTTCTGCTGCCACCAATCTTTGTAAAAATGTCACTTCATCAAGCGTATCAAATCCGTTGGGGGCCGAGGCATCGAGTCCGGCCGGAAGAATGAAAAAATCCTCTGATCGTTCTTTTAACTTGCTTGAAAATTCTTTGAGAAACCAAGCGTAGCTTTTCGGATCGACCTCACCACCCCACTCCTGAGCGTGATTGGGCTCATTAAAAATGATCACATAACGGTTTTCGATCACCCAATTGAGTTTAGCCAAAAACTCGACCCAGCTATCCAGATCCGCCTCTCGGGGTTTTATCCACACCCCATTTTCGACTTTGGTGGCTAGTCGCACCAGGGGAATCAAGTGCATTTTGCGCATCCGATCAAAAATCGCTTGCCATTTTTCCAAATTGCGGTCGTCTTCCCGAATCACGATCTTGACATAGCCCCAGTCACCGCCACTCGAGTTAACCAAATTTGCTGCATCCTGCAGGTCATTTTCGTCGATGATATGGATCCCGAAGCGGTTATTAGGCTGTGACAGAGGATCGTAGATCGCCTGGGCTCGCACGGCAGAAATAAGTACTAATAATAGTATAATTGCCAAGATTCGTAGCATGGGGATATAATAGCAGAAGAAAATGACTAATTACTAATTGACCTAATTTCTAAATAATGATCAATCCGTCATTGGTGTTTTAATCATTGTTTGGTACTTGATGTTTGGTAATCGGAGTTTCACTAGATCAATTAGAAATTAAAATAATTAGAAATTTTTAAAGGCTCTCGTAGCTCAACGGATAGAGCAACTTCCTTCTAAGAAGTAGGTTGTGAGTTCGATTCTCACCGAGAGCGCAAAAAGAGGTTGAGTTTGTTTAAAAATGAGACGCTATCACCTAAATAAAGAGCAAAAAAAGTTTCTTTCGGACTTCCTCAATAGCTTGTCAGTCGCCTGGTTTTCCGCCGGAGTCATATCACCGTTTTTTATCAAGGTAAATGATGTGTTACAATTGGGTATGCAAGTGTCAGGTTCCGTTGCTATAAGCGCGACTTTGTTTTTAATAGGCCTAAAGAATTTGTCTACAAGGAAATAATCATGGATACAGCAGCAACGTTTTATTTGGCGATGATCATCACCACAGCAGTGGCCCTAGGTATTTACTTTCTATTCGTAAAGAAAGGAAAATGAGTTTATGTTTGGCAATCAGATATTATTGATAGTTGCTTTTGTTTTCGCGATCGTAACCCTTTTTATCATTGTCAGAGATTTCTTCAAAAAGTAACTCTTACTTGACATACCAATTCATTGCAAGAGCACGGCTCTGGCTGGCGCGCCATCAAGTTCCATGAGCTTTAGAGGTAAAACTACTAGGAAATATTCTCCTTCATTAACGTATGCCAAATTGATGCCTTCCAAAATCGGAATGTTTTGCGAAAGCAAGGCGGTGTGAGCAGTATTGTCCGGATTGCCGCGCTGTTTGACTGATAAATAGTCAAAACCCAATAGCATAATTTCCAGTTCTGCCAGATATTTTGCCGCAGCCGGAGCTAAATACACATAATTATCTATAAACTGTTCGTACCCGTTTATGGAATTTTTGGTTTTGAGAAGTATCCGTTCACCGGGTTTGATTTTTTTGGCTTCCAGATCGGCTCGGCTGATAGATTCATTTGCGGCAGTCAGATCCAACACCCGACACAAACCTATGAACGGACTCAAGCCGATGTCATCCACATCTTTACCTGCCAAAAATACATGCCGCGGCGTATCAATATGGGTGCCGGTGTGCGATCCCAGGCTGAGTTTGGAGATGTATGAGCCGCCACTAGTCTGAATGGGGTCAATTTCCACTTTCATTTACGCGCAAATTCGAACTTTTTTCAAATCTCAAAGGTAGGGCGGCGGCTGGACGGCCGCAGCCGCCGCCCCTTATTGCGCTCGGCCTTCGGCCTCGCTTTTAATTATCTTTTTCGCGCGCGATTTTTTAAGTAATTTATCTTTTATGCACAAGACCCTATTCTATTCCAAATTCTTCTTCTTCTTCTGGGGATAAATCTCGCCCCCAGTTTCTTTTTTGCATTACTAATTCTCTTTTAGTTTTAGGCGATAAGGCAGAAAATGATTCAACCTGGGCTAAAGTTTCATCTAAAAGTTTAAGACCAGCGTCTAACATATACTGTCTACCACAAGCATGCATTCGGTAATTCCCAGAGATATGTAATCTGTCCCAAATTTGATTATCATCTAATTTTCTTTGAATTTGTTGTATTTTTTCTGACATACTTCACCCCCTTTTTTATACAAAATATATAAATTATGCACAGATTATAGCAGAATTTTTCGAATTTTCACAATTTTGAGCTTGAAAATCTTTGGCCAAGTTTAATTTTGTAAAGATTCTCAATAAAATCCGTCCCGGCATAACCGGTAAGGAATGAAACTTGCCATTCGGTATCGGCTAAAATTCCAGCTGCTGCTCCCACTACTCCTGAAATTAAAATGGTAATGAGAAAATATTGTGGTTTGAAATGATCGGCTTTTTCAATGGTTTTGTTTTTAACAAAACCAACTAATCCCCTGACTATTCCTCCAAGAAAACCGGCTAAAAGTTAATAAAATATTTTTCCATTTTTAGTTCACCTCCAAGATTATTATACAGCAAAAAACCACTTGTTTTTTTGTTTTGATTTTTGGTATAGTTAACTCCTTCCGAAATTAGATAATTTCTGATTCTTCTGCTAGAGTATAAGTATATGATTACTTATCCTGCCCTTATATCCCGTCCCAAGATATTT
>LCEX01000029.1 GCA_000995415.1 Candidatus Gottesmanbacteria bacterium GW2011_GWC1_43_10 | reverse complement strand
AACTTCTCTCCGTCAGCCGACGGATCGAAGAATAAATATGTATTTCGAACGGAGTGAGAAATTTCCTTAATTTTCCATTTTGATTTTTGCATTTTGCATTTTTTACTATGTTAGTAGTTCACATTGCTTTTGAATGTGCGCCTATCTATAAAACCGGGGGACTAGGAGATGTAGTTGGGTCCTTGCCGATTGCTCTATCCAAATTGGGAGTGGAAGTGGCGGTGGTCATACCCGGATACGGCTTTATCAAGCGCAAAAAATATCTGCCTGGGACACAGATTCCGGTGTTTTACGCCGAAAGTCAGTGGTTTACTAAGCCCAACACCAGGCACGACCCCAAGATCCAAGCTGTCAAATATGCCCATTTTGCTATCGCTTCCCTGGATGAACTGAAGCGCCGCGATATCCGGCCGGATATTTTGCACTGTCATGATTGGCATGCGGGTCTTATTCCCTGGTTACTCAAGGCTCAACCCGACGCGTTTTTTGCCCGAACCAAAACTATCCTGACGATTCACAATATTGCTTATCAGGGCAACTTCCCGCTTGCCTTTTTAAAACGAGCGGAAACGCAAAACATTTATGAGTTACTGGCCAAACAGCATAAACGGATTTCATTTCTCAAAGAAGGGATAAGAGCAGCGGATTTTATCTCGACTGTCTCACCCCATCATGCGACTGAAATCAGGCGGGGGAAAGTGGGGTTTGGATTAAGTCAGGTGGTGCGCGGGAAACGCGGTAAATTTGTGGGGATCATAAATGGTATTGATTACCGCGTCTGGAATCCGCGGACTGACCGGTTGATTAGGCGCCGCTTCGGCCGGACTACGCTGACCGCGGGTAAAAGTGAAAACAAAACATTTTTGCAAAAACAATTGGGTCTGACTGTCAGTCCCGAGATCCCGCTATTTGGTTTTGTGGCGCGACTTAGCTCGCAAAAAGGGATTGATGTCTTGTTGCCGCTTTTGCAAAATGTGCCCAAACGCCGGATCCAGATCGTGATTTTGGGCGCCGGTGAAGCCAAATATACACAGTTACTCAAGCGCTTGCAAACGCCAGAATTTAATAAATGGGTGTCATTAAATTTTAAATTTGATGAAAAACTGGCGCACCAAATTTATGCAGCTAGCGATTTTTTCCTCATCCCTTCGCACTATGAGCCTTGCGGTTTGACGCAGATGATCAGTATGGCTTATGGTGCTATTCCGGTGGCTACAGATGTAGGAGGATTACATGATACGATCATCTCCGGGAAAACCGGATTCCTGTTTCGGAAAATCACGAGTCCAGAGTTATTAAACACTGTCAGGCAAGCCCTCCATGTCTATATCGAGACCGGCAAATTGGCCAAATTCCGCAGGCTGCTGCTGCGCCAAAATTTTTCGTGGGACAAAAGCGCTCGGGAATATGTGCGACTTTACCGTAAAGTCGCACACCTATAAGACGTATACGACTTATATGACTTATACGACGTATATAAATCCGCCGCGAAGCGGCGGAAATGGGCATGAGAAACTTGTTGTTTATTGGCTTGGGGTCACGATATACGACTTGAATCAGATTTTTATAGATCGATATATTGATAGAAGACTTCGGACATATGATCAAATGCTCCAATCGGCCCGTTCTGGTAAGCAAAATATCGTTGAAGGCTGGCTGCAGCATAGCCGGGAAGGAAACCTCAAACTTTTGGATATCAGTCGCGTCAGTTATGCTGAACTTAAAGAAGACTTCGGGGATTATCTGCGAAGTCATAACTTATTCCAGTGGGACAAAAACGATCCTCGAGTTTTGGTGATCAGGCAGACGAGGGATTTGCCGTATAAGACGTACAGGTCTTATACGACGTATGTGTCGTATATGGATACTTCCAAACGTTTTTCCAACCTGATGATCACACTTCTTCACAAAGAGAGTTACCTCCTCGACCGGCTGATGAAATCAACAGAACAACGATTTTTGCGCGAAGGTGGCTTCCGTGAAAATCTTTTTAGAAAACGTGTAGAATACAAAAATCATGGAAAATGAATACAAATATCAAAAGGTTATCTTAGGAGGAACATTTGATTTGCTGCACGTTGGACACAGGGCTTTACTTAAAAAAGCATTTGAAATAGGAGAGAAAGTATATTTGGGAATTACGAGCGGCGAGTTTGTGAGATCATATAAGACGTATACGCCTTATACGTCGTATATGACGTATAAAGAGAGACGGGGAGAAATAGAGACATATTTACGAAACAGAGGTTGGTTTGATCGAGTCGCGATCATTCCTATCGACGACCGGTTTGGGACGACTTTAACTGATGAAACTCTTGAAGCCATAGTTGTATCACCTGAGACAGAATTGGTGGCTACTGAAATCAACCTTCTCCGCGCCCAAAAAAACTGGCCGGCACTCGAGGTGATATTAGTTCCTTGGGTTCTGGCCCGTGACAAAGCTCCAATTCATTCGATAAGAATCAGGAGTGGTGAGATCGATCGGGAGGGAAAACTATTTAAACTACCCCCAAATTGGGGAGTACGCCAACTTCCTAAATCTTTGCGCAGTGAGCTCAAACAGCCAATGGGAGAGCTGTTCATTGATACTAGCCACAATCATGAGGAGGCAGTGAGAGAATTTAGTATCAAGTATGGACTGATCAATCAGAAAAAACTAACTCACCCTGACCCTCTCTTACGAAGAGAGGGAAATTCTATACGCTATACGCTATACGCTAGACGCTTTCTCATTTCCGTTGGTGATGCTGTGAGCGATGCGCTACTCAAAATTGGGGTGACTCCGGATGTCTCAATAGTCGATTTGCAAATACAAAGAAAACAAGTATACAAAAAAGTTACAGAAATTGGTTTTCGAGGTGATTTTGTGCTCGAAAAGGTGGAAAATCCAGCCGGAACAGTCTCATATGAAGGTTTTATACGACTTATACGCCTAATACGACGTATACGTCATATAGGCAAATCCGCTGTACTGCAAGTGGATGGAGAAGAAGATTTATTTACGCTTTTAGCGCTATTTTCAGCGCCGCTAGGAAGTCTTATAGTATATGGACAACCGGGCACCATTCGGAGCCCGGCTATGCCCATTGATAATCAGTCCCCAGAAAGAGAAGGCGAAAACAGGTACAGTACTGTACCTGTCGAAGTCGGTTATCGTATGGTATCCGGAATCGTCCTCATCGAAGTAACTGAAGAAAAAAAACAACTGGCCAGAAAATACCTTGAACAGTTTGAAAAATAAGTGGAATAAGTGTCTGAAAAATATTAGGTCGATAAATTATAGCGGTCGTTGTTGAACGAAGATGGCTGTGCCTTTCAGATATCCGGTATTTGGATCAATAGAACCAATCTTTAAAAGTAATCCACTATCCCTGTTTCCTAGCAAAAGCAGATCTGGATACTTTGCGTTCCAAAAAAATCGCGGCGTCGGGATTCGTAATTCACCATAAACTTTATTTAAAAATAATTGTAGTATATTAGCAGGTGCCTCATTTTGTTTATTTCCCACAATATCATTAATCAGGTAGGGGGTATTTCCATTATAAGTTGCCCAATCCATAACCATAAGGCCTTCTTGGTCGGGGTCCCTGTGTGGTTCTGAAAAACGCATATTGGGACCATCAAGAGTACCTAATACAAACTCTGGTGGTTTACCATAATCTGCAGCAACCAGCGACACCTCCTGCGTTTGAGTGGCCATTTTTAATTGGTTCCAGTCATGTTCCAGACTCATATTATTTTCTATATACCACTTTCGGAGCGTAATAGCAAGTAAATAAGACTGATCGTAACAGTTCACATTTCCGCTGCTTTTTCGTCATTGCGAGCGCAGCGAAGCAATCTTTAGATCGCCACAGGGCCATTGGCCCTTCGCGATGACGATTCTCTATCGTAAGTGTGAACTGTTACGACTGATACTGGCGAATTCATCCTTGCAAAATTGAAATGGGTATGTTTAAATAAAAACCTCATATGGATGCTACACCTTCATCAGGCAATAAAGTCGTTCCCGTTTTAGTCATTTTACTTATCGTCGCTTCATTTTTCCTAGGATCTTTTTACACGCGGGTGAAGATGCTGGAAAAGGGAATTACAACTTCAGGAAATACCGGAACTGTCGCCGGAGCCGGTACCAACCAGCCCGCAGCGGGAGTCAAACCTCAGGTGTCACTAGATCAAGTGAAAAATGTTTTCAAACAGGATGTGATCAAATTCGGCGACACCAACAGAAAACTATTGCTGGTTGAAGTAGCCGATCCCAGTTGTCCGTTTTGTCATGTGGCTGCGGGCAAAAATCCAGAGTTGAATAAACAGATGGGTGGTCAGTTCACACTCGTTGCTGACGGCGGGACATATGTCGCTCCGATACCGGAATTTAAAAAACTATTAGATAGCGGTAAAGCTGCCTTTGCCTATATTTACACTCCCGGCCACGGCAACGGCGAAATGGGTACCAAAGCTTTGTACTGCGCCAGTGAAAAAGGTAAGTTTTGGGAAGCGCATGATCTACTGATGACAAATACAGGATACGATCTACTAAATAATACGGTCAAAAATGACAAAACCAAATCACAAGAACTGGCTGATTTTCTCAAAGAGGCAGTTGACCCTTCTACCCTCAAAAGCTGTTTGGATAGCGGCAAATACGACAGTCGCTTAAGTGAAGACGTCAAGCTCGCTTCCGGTATGGGAGTCAACGGCACGCCCGGATTTTTTATCAACACCCAAACCTTCGCCGGTGCCTATAGCTACAAAGACATGGAATCCGCCGTCACCGAGGCGTTAAAATAACCCATCTCTTGCACCCCCAATTTTTTTCTGATAGGCTGGAAAAGTGAAGAAAATATTTTGGTTAAGCATGCTTATCCTTCCTTCCTTCCTTCCTTCCTTCCTTCCTTCCTTCCTTCCGCAGGCCGTCTGGGCGCGGACGGACTACGACCAGCCAGTGACGAAAAAAGTGATGATCATCGATTTTAACCCTATTTTAGAGTCTCAGGGAGGAGTCCGTCTCAGACAATATAAAAATTGGAATGATCCGGCAAATTTGGAAACTCAATATATGGCTGATATTTCAGAAGCCAGCGCAGGCTATGTTAATTACCAGGTGGTAGAACGGCTGGAAATAGATGATATACCGGTAAAGACAGACGGATTTCACTATACTGACACTTCTTACCTTGATTGTCTGAGTAATAGCACTAATTGTCATGCCGATACTGGAAATGGCCTGTTTGCAGATTACTTGAGAATTCTGACGGATTATGATGTGTGCGGAAAGCGAAACAGAGGAGAAATTGACGAACTATGGCTTTGGGGAGGTCCTTATTTCGGTTACTATGAGGCGATCATGACCGGTCCAAATGCTTTTTGGGTCAATGGGGGGCCTTTAGCCGGCTCTTCGTGTACCAAACAATTGAATATCATGGGTTTCAATTACGAGCGGGGAGTTTCAGAGATGCTGGAAGATTTCGGACATCGGGCAGAAGGAACTATGGCTTATATATATGGTGGTTGGACTTTTAGTTATGGTCCAAATAAAAATGCACCTCCCAATCCTCACATGTGGGACCAGTATTCAGCCCGGGGTTTTGATACTGGCATTAGTGCCGGTTGCGGAAACATTCATGGGAGTCTCAATACTCCAATGTATGATCCCCAAAATCCCTGGGGATACGATTGGACTAATCAAAATACCATCCAAAGCAGATGCGAAGATTTTAATAATTATCCAAACCTGACAGGTCAAACCACGGCTATCAATTGTAATGCCTGGGGTTGTGAATCCAGATCAGGCAAAAAATATTGGTTGGCTCACTTGCCAAAATATACAGGCCTTGCACCTGATGGAAAACTCAATAACTGGTGGAAATATGCGGTTGATTATGAAGATGCGACTGCTCCTCGTAATTTACCCAAAGGACATGAAGATATTCCAGGTTCATGTACTGTTAATGGCTGGACTTGTGATCCCGACAAATACAGTCAAGCGCTCAGCGTAAAATTTTATGAAAATGGAACTGAAGTCGGAAGCACCACAGCCTCCAATATACGTGAACAGGCAGTAGGAGATCAGTGCGGAGGAATTACAAGTCATGGTTTTAGTTACATCTTTCCAGATACAAGTATATTACGTGATGGTAATGGACACACCATTTATGCGAAAGCAAATGATATTGACACCAATGGAGCGGAAACCGGACTGATAGTTGATTTACTAAGTAATGGTCAAACAGTGACTTGTTCGATAAGCGCAACTCCAACCCCAAGTCCGACGACTCAACCTTCATCAACACCTTCTCCTTCGCCGAGTTTTACAGCGGCTCAGTTCAAAACCTTGATGCAAAATTACCTTACCAATTCTGATGCTGATTATTTACCTTCGGATGGTAAAGTGAATATGCTCGATGGAGGATATGTGATGAAATGGATAAATAGTCTGGGTGACAGTCCGAATCCATCAACTTCAGCCAGTCCTTGTGCCGGATCGCCAACAGCCACTCTTATTTCACCTGCTAACGGTTTGAGTGTAGTGCCAGAATTTTCAGGTTATGGAATTGATTTGGCAGCAGCATTCGTTTACAACACCTGTAACAACTCACGTCATCGTGAAATATGGACTCGGGACGTGACAGCGGGAGCGGATTTTACGAATTTGTGTTATTTTGATGCAGATACAGGCGACGGGGAATATTGGTGTAGAATATATCAACCAACTGATGGTCATACATATGAATGGTATGCGGTAGCTAGAAATGAAAATTCTTCTGTTCAAAGCAATATTTTTTCTATGACCGTTAGTATGGTTCCTGATCCAAATAACCAGCGGCCGATCGGCTATCATGATGCGTTTTTTGGGACACAAGACAGGTTAAATTGTCGGGTTGCGGGGTGGGCAACAGACCCCGACGATAAGAATATTGATTTGGAAATCAAAGTTTGGTTACGTGATCATGCAACCGGGGTATGGACAGCTTATTTCACCGGAAAAGCTGATAAATACCGTGCAGATCTGGAAACAGCTGGAGCCTGTCCGGGTGGAACTTGTGCTTTTGATGTAGATATTTCTCAGTATATACCCGCTAACTCTATGAGGGCAGTTGTAGTTCGGGCACGAGATGCGGAAACTGGAGAGTGGATCGATCTTGGTAACACCAACCAAGATCTGACCTGTAGTTATTGATCATGGTGGTTGAGGTGAGCGTTGGCTACAGTGGGGAGGACTTTGTCCCAATTCAAAGTGTATTTCCCAAAAATGATCAACTGGAGGCTAGGAAAAGTGCTTGATATGAAAATAACACTTGACAAATAGTTATACTTTTTGTAAAGTGATATTTACATATGTTCTTTGCGCGAAAGATCTACCCCTCACTCCTTACTCATGCCCAGACTCCATGGGTGACGGTGCTGACCGGGATGAGAAGGACAGGTAAAACAACGCTCATCAAACAAACCCTCGTTGATTTACCCAACAAAAACGTCCTTTACCTTGATTTGGAGCGCCCGGACAATCGGGAACTATTTCAACAAAAAAACTACGACAGCATCAAAGATGCCTTTATCGCCCGCGGCATATCTCCCCAAAAACCCATGATTATCGCACTTGATGAAATACAACTGGTACCGCTCATACCCAGCGTGATCAAGTATTTGTCCGACCATTTTGGGATCAAATTCATAGTCACCGGATCAAGTTCTTACTATCTAAAAAATTTATTCTCCGAGTCGCTCTCCGGCAGAAAAAAGATTTTTGAACTCACTCCTTTGGATTTTGGCGAGTTTCTGACATTTAAACAAATTCCTTTTGCCCAAAAAGACTGGAAAAAAGGAGAATTTGATGACGTCGAATACTCACGTCTTTCGGCTTATTATGAAGAATATGTGCGTTTTGGAGGTTTTCCGCAGGTGGTAATAGCTGCAAGTGAATCTGAAAAAAAAGACGCTTTAGCAGATATCATGGCTTCATACATTAATGTCGATATTCGTTCATTGAGCGATTTTTCCGATGAGCGCAATGTGTATGCATTGGTAAAACTACTGGCCGCCCGCATCGGAAACAGGATAGATTACAGCAAACTGGCACGGTTGACCGGCCTTTCCCGTCCCACAATCACCAACTACGCGGCTTTTTTTGAAAAAACATATCTGATACAGACAGTGTTGGTCTTTAGTCATAGCATTGACAGGCAAATAGCCAAATCTAAAAAACTGTATTTTTGTGATACTGGTCTCGCAAACAGCTTGGCAGAACTTTCAAGCGGGGCCCAGTTTGAAAACACGGTTTTTCACCAGCTCTTGCATTTGGGTGAGGTGAACTATTTTGCGCTCAAAAGCGGACAGGAAATAGATTTTATTTTGGAAGGGAATGTGGCGATTGAAGCCAAAGAAACTCCCACAACTGATGATATGACAAGACTAGAGCGTCTGGCGACCAGGACAGCTCTTTCTAAAAGTCGGTTGGTGGGGAGGCATAAATCACCCACATTTACCAATTATACCTGGGCCGGATCGATCACATGATCAGCTCTCTCTTTTTAATTACTCGTAAGTACGTTATAGTAAATACGTGAATACACAGATCCAACTTCAATCTCCCTTCGTACTCGTGATCTTTGGCGCGACCGGCGATTTGGCCCAGAGGAAGCTTGTACCGGCGCTGTTTCATCTATTTATGAAAAGACTCTTGCCCGAGCACTTTTTTATAGTCGGATTTTCGCGCCGGGAATATTCGACACAGGACCTACGTGATTTTTACTCCGAGGCGATCAAAAAATATGATACCGGACACCCGTTTGACCCGGCACTTTGGGACCAGTTTTGCGGAAAAATTTACTACCAGCCGGGCAACTTCGCCCAAAACCACGGTTACATCAAACTGATCGAAATGCTCAAACAATTTGATACGCACTTAAATGCCTGTGTGCCGCGGTTCTTTTATCTAGCTACTCCGCCGGATCAATACGCCGACATCCTCAAATTTTTGCACGAAACCAAACTGTCTGAAGGCTGCGGTCAGGGAAGCGACAAATGGACCAAAGTGATGATTGAAAAGCCGTTTGGGAGAAGTTTAGCTGATGCGCAGGCTTTGGATAAAAAGCTTGCTCAAACTTTTAAAGAAGCTCAAATTTACCGGATTGACCATTATTTAGGCAAAGAAACAGTGCAAAATATCTTAGCCTTTCGATACGGTAATACTATCTTTGAGCCAGTTTGGAATAGTCAATTTATTGATCATGTGCAAATCACCATCGCCGAAACTTTGGGGGTAGAGACGCGGGGCAATTTTTACGAAGGGGTGGGGGCACTGCGGGACATGGCCCAGTCGCATCTTTTGGAACTTATGACCGCGATCGCCACCGAATCTCCGGCCCACTATGATGCGGAAGGAATACGCGCCGCCCGGGCCAAAACCATCGCTCAAATTAACTGTTTCCAACCGGAAGAAGTAGAAGACAATGTGGTGCGGGGACAATATGGATCATCCGTCATCCTGGCAAGCGAAGCGCGTCCAGGATCCGAAACGGATTCTGGAGTCGTCACTTCGTTCCTCCCCAGAATGACAAACAACATTAAAGCCTATAGGGAAGAGCCAAATGTTGATCCTAACTCCAACACAGAAACCTTTGTGGCACTCAAGTTGACTTTGGATAACACGAGATGGAGAGGTATTCCGTTTTATTTGCGCACCGGCAAACGTTTACTCAAAAAAGCCGCCGAGATTTCCGTGGTGTTCAAAGCGCCGACTCTGAAAATGTTTGATAGCAGGCAAGTTGCGGCGGTCGCCAATGTCCTGACCTTTCACCTTGAGCCAAATGAGGGGATTACAGTGACTCTCAATGCCAAGAAAATCGGGTTGACGACAGTGTTTGAACAAGTGCCGATGAGTTTTGATTACAACAAAAAAGAGGTGTTGGCCAATCCTTATGAAAGATTGCTTTTGGACGCAATGAAAGGCGAACAGACACTATTTACGCGTACGGATGAGGTTTTGGCTTCGTGGCAACTTATGGCTACCATTACCTCAGTTTGGGCCAAAACGCCACCCCAGTTTCCCAATTATGTGGTTGGCTCCTGGGGACCAAAGGAAGCAGATGAGTTGATTGAAAAGGATGGACGATCCTGGCTATTAAAATAATTTCAAATATCAAATTTCAAATGTCAAATCAAACAAAAAATCCCAATGCCAAAATATATGATTTGGAAGACCGTACGGCCAAATTTGGTGAAGAGATAATTGATTTCGTAAAAACGCTTTTAGATAATCCCATAAATCGTCCGCTTATTAGTCAAATTGTTAGATGCGCAACAAGTATTGGTGCAAACTATATGGAAGCTGATGGAGCAGAATCAAAAAAAGATTTTTTCCATAAGATTGGAATATGCAAAAAGGAATCAAAAGAAACAATGCACTGGTTACGCATGATTGCCCGGGCAAACCCCGATAAAAAAAGTGAATGTGGATTGTTGTGGCAAGAAGTACATGAATTGACATTGATTTTTTCAAGCATTATTAGTAAAAATAATAAATAGTTTTGTACATTAAGCATTAAAAATTGATTTGACATTTGTCATTTGTAATTTGAACTTTTGTCTCGCGAATCGAGATCTGGTTTCGCCAGAAACTTATGCAAGTCGCAATTATCGGTTTAGGCAGAATGGGTAAAAACGTCACTTTACATTTGTTGAAACAGGCCGTACCGGTGATTGCGTTCAATCGTAGTCGGGACGATGTAGATGAAGTGGTAGGGATGGGAGCAACTGGTGCCTATACACTGGAGGAAATCCCGGATAAATTTACGGAAAAACCTGTAGTGGCTATCCTTTATTTACCCAGCGGTAATCCAATCGAGCAAGTACTATTTGGGTCCGAGGAACAAAAAGGACTGGCCGATATTTTACCCAGGGAATCGATCATCATTGATGGCGGTAACTCCTTTTATAAAGATTCCCAGCGTCGGTATCTGCAGCTCAAAGAAAACGGAATGCGGTTTCTGGATATGGGTACTAGCGGAGGGCTCGAAGGAGCCCGTCATGGGGCGTGTCTGATGGTGGGCGGCGATGAAGTGGCGTATGAAAAAGTCAAACCAATACTTAGTAAAATAGCTCAACCTGACGGTTATGGTTATTTTGGACCGAGCGGGGCAGGGCATTATGTCAAAATGGTTCACAATGCGATCGAATACGGGATGATGGGGAGTATTGGGGAAGGATTCAATTTAGTTACGAATTACGAATCACGAATTACGAATCAAGGAAAAGAAGAAAGATCCTCTTCACAAGTTCCCTCTCTTAGGTTAAGAGACCTGCCTGCGCAGGCAGGGGGTCAGGGTGAGTTACGAAACGAGGGGTTCAAAATAGACCTGGCCAAACTTGCTAAAGTCTGGAGTCATGGAAGTATTGTTTCCGGGCTTCTCATGGACAAAGCAGCAGCTGCTTTTAGCAAAAATAAGGAGCTTAGTGATATCACCGGAGAAGTGCCTCGGGGTGAAACCGAAGCGGAAATGGAATGGCTGGAAACTACTCCAACTCCACATCCGGTGATTATCGAAGCCCGCAAAGAGCGCGTCGCCACAAGAAGCAAGCCTTCATTTACCGGAAAAGTCATTGCCGCCATGAGGCGGGAATTCGGCGGGCACTCCGTAAAAGGAAAATAACGCCGCTAGGACAACTAAAACACAAAATTACGCTATAGCGTAATTTTGTGTTAAGTCGGTCACTTAAGACTTTAGGTCTGATATTAGGCAGATAACTCTTTCCATAGCGCCTCAAATTGATTTCGGAAATTTGCAACAAGTTCTTTGTCTGAGACTTCAACTGCAAAAGGCGACTCAGGATTATAAGAAACCAGCACGGCTTTACCATTAAATAACAGCAAATCACTTTCACTCGTCTCCGTGATTTCCATATAGCGGACCTGGTTTTTGGCTGCTTTATTATTGGCCTCATTTACTGGATTGTTTGGCAAAATTTCTCTGGTTGCCACTTGCGAACCAAAGAGTCGGGGAGCATAGTCTTTGTCAAAATACGCCCCAACTACTCGGGAATAATTACTTGACAAACAGACAAAATCTACTTGTTTTGCAGTTAAAGATTCCTCATAAAGAGCCTTGATGCCAGTTGCTCCAAAGTGAATCTGCACTGCAGTTTCATTAGTTAACGTTTTCATTGATAAATCACCCCCTCTATAAATGAAAAATGTAAATATCTCCGCCAAAGGCGGATCGGCCTTTGGCCGAAAAAATCAAAATAACAGCACAACTTACGCACCTCGTCATTGCGAGGAGGGATGTACCAGAGGGTACGTCCCGACGCGGCAATCTTAATTATAGAGATTGTCTGGCGAAGCCAGATCTTGCTTCGCAGGACTTCGCCTTCGGATCGCAATGACAATCTAAACAACAAGTCATTCCGTAAACCATGTTTAAATATTGTCCGTTGATTGAACATATACAATACTGGTATAGTAATTAAGAAACAGTATTTTGTATATTTGTTGTCCAAAAAATGAACAAGAACATCAAAAATAGTAGCATAGCCAGTTATTTACATGATTTAGGGTTGAACGATGAAGAAACCAAGGTGTTTACAATTTTGGTGGACTATGGCCAACTGACTATCTTGGAGCTCGCACGCAAAGCTGAAATCAACCGCACGCGGGTATATCGATTACTTGAAGTTCTTAAAGAGCAAGGATTTATCAAAGAAATCATCGATGAGCACAGGCGTCTGATTCAGGCAGCGGATTTGCATACGCTCGAATTTAAAATTTACGAAAAAGAAGCGCAAGCGAAACGTTTGCGTGAATTGTTTCCGGTGGTGGCTTCTTTAATGCATTCCCACTCAACTCAACCTGGAACGAAAGTGTTGTTTTATCGGGGAGCAGCGGGGATCAGGCAAATGGTATGGAATGCGCTGCGTGC